>CAYTPH010000091.1:0-4949 GCA_964439635.1 uncultured Terriglobales bacterium | reverse complement strand
ACGAGCCGGAACACCAGCACTGCATCCAGTGCGGTCTGTGTGTGCGCATGTGCGAGCAGCAGATGATGGCCGGCGCCATCGGCTTCGCCGGCCGCGGCGCCAAGCGCGAGGTCTCGCGGCCCTTCGACATGACCGACGAGCGCTGCCGCCAGTGTGGCGCCTGTCTCTACATCTGCCCGGTGTGCGAGCTGCGCTGCGCCGGGCCGCAGGCGGAGAGCACCCTGTGCAACGGCTGCCTGAACTTCTCGCCGGCCTGCTTCCAGAGTTACGACGACGCCATGTGCTTCCTGGATCCCTGCCACGTGTGCGAGCTGGCGGGGCCGCTGCGCCCTGACGTCCACGTAAAGAGAAACGCCCAAGCCTTATTGACTTTGACAGGAGAGAGCAAATGAGCTACACGCGCCTGAATTCCTCCGCGGCCACGCTGACCAAGAACCGCACCGAGGACGCGGTCGTTCCCATCAGCGGCATGTGCGCCACCTGCGTGGACGGCTGCATCGGCATGTGCGAGATCGGCAAGTCCGCCTACCGGGGCGCGGAGATGATCTACCCGCAGCCCTTCGGCATCATCACCACCGCCGGTACCAAGGAGTACCCGGTGGACCTGTCGCACTTCACCATCCTGGGGCGGGCGGCGGGGGTCTGGGGCGTGGAGGCCGATTCCAACAAGGCCCTGTTCCCCAACGTGGACCTGGAGACCACCATCGGCCGCGATAACGGCATCCGCTACAAGCTGCCGTTCACCCTGGCGGCCATGGGCTCCACCAACGTGGCCAAGAACAACTGGCCCGGGCTGGCGGCCGGCGCCGCCATCACCGGTACCGGCATCGCCATCGGCGAGAACGTCGTCGGCATGGACATGGAATCGAAGTTCGACGGCAGCAAGGTGATCTCCAGCGTCGACCTGGCGTGGCGCGTCAAGTGCTTCCGTGACTGGCAGATCGACGGCTATGGCGAGGTCTACGTCCAGGCCAACGTCGAGGACACCATGCTGGGCGTCCAGGAGTACGCCATCAAGAAGCTCGGGGTCACCGCGGTCGAGCTGAAGTGGGGCCAGGGCGCCAAGGACATCGGCGGCGAAGTGAAGATCAAGGACCTGGCCAAGGCGCAGGAACTGCAGAAGCGCGGCTACGTGGTCCTGCCCGATCCGTCGAGCCCGCGCGTGATCGAGGCCTTCAAGAAGGGCAGCTTCCATGAGTTCGAGCGCCACTCGCGCGTGGGCATGGTCTCGCTCGAAGGCTTCCTCAAGCGGGTCGAGGAGCTGCGTAGGGCCGGAGCGAAGCACATCACCCTCAAGACCGGCGCCTACCGCCCGGTGGACCTGGCGCGGGCCATCAAGTTCGCCTCCGTGGCCCAGATCGACCTGCTGACGGTGGATGCGGCCGGCGGCGGCACCGGCATGAGCCCCTGGCGCATGATGAACGAGTGGGGCGTCCCCGGCATCGAGCTGTACTCGCTGCTGCACGAGTATTGCGGCAAGCTGGCGAAGAAGGGCGACTACGTGCCGCCCATCGCCCTGGCCGGCGGATTCACCTTCGAAGACCAGATCTTCAAGGGCTTCGCCATCGCCGCACCCTACGTGAAGATGATCGGGTGGGCGCGCATCCCGCTGGCCGCCGCCATGGTCGCCAAGACCATCGGCAAGTCCATCGAGGGGCAGAACCTGCCTATCTACATCGAGCGCTTCGGCACCACGGTGGACGAGATCTTCGTCACCGCCCCCGAGCTGCGCGAGATGCTGGGCGACCGCTTCAGCAAGCTGCCCACCGGCGCGGTCGGCATGTACACCTACTACCAGCGAGTGGCCCAGGGCCTGCGCCAGTTGATGGCCGGCGCCCGCAAGTTCTCGCTGAAACACATCACCCGCGACGACATCGCCGCGCTCACCCCGGAAGCCAGCCGCATCAGCGGCATCCCCATGGTGTGCGACATCGATGCCGAAGATGTTAACCAGGTTCTTGAGGCCGGCGACGTGAAGAAGGGCCGGGCGTCCACCGCTGCGGACTAGCCCACGCCCTGCGCCGCCAGCTACCTTAGGCGGCGCCGCGGTCAACCAGCCGCCAGCGGACCGTTAGGTCCGCATCGCCCCTCAAACCCGCGGGAGCCGCAAGGCTCCCGCGGTGCTGTTTACGTGGGAATCTGCTTGGCCGCCATCTCGGCGATCACTCTTCCGATGGCCAGCGACGCCGTAGCTGCGGGCGAGGGCACGTTGAGCACGTGGATGGCGCCCTCCTGCTCCACGATGCGGAAGTCGTCGGCCAGCCTGCCGTCGGGGTCGAGCGCCTGCGCGCGCACCCCGGTCTTCCCGGGCGAGAGGTCGGCCGACTCGATGTCGGGCAGCAATCGTTGCAACTTGCGGACGAAGGCCGCCTTGCTCCAGGAGCGGTACATCTCCGCGGCGCCGCTGCGCCAGTAACGCAGCGTCATGCGCCAGAAGGCGGGACGGCTGATGGTGGCGGCGGTGTCGCTCAGGCCGATGTCGGACTTGGAGTAGCCCTCCCGCTTGAACGCCAGCACGGCATTCGGGCCGGCGGTGACCGAGCCGTCCAGGTGGCTGGTGATGTGCACGCCGAGGAAGGGATAGCGCGGGTCGGGCAGGGGATAGATCAGGTTCCGCACCAGCCGCCGCTTCTCCGCCACAAACTCGTAGTACTCGCCGCGGAAAGGAACGATGATGGTGGGCGGCCGGGCGCCGGCCATGCGGGCGACGCGGTCGGAATGCAGGCCGGCGCAGTTGATCAGTAGCTTCGCGGGGAACTCTCCGGCGGTGGTCTGCACCACGGGCTCGGCTTGTCGGCGGACGATGGCGAGGGCGCTCGCTCCTGTCCGCACCTCTGCCCCCGCGGCGCGCAACAGCTCCGCGTACTTGCGCGCGACCGCGGCGAAGTCGGTGATGCCGGTGGTGGGGACGTGCAGCGCGCGGATCCCACCCACGTGCGGCTCCAGCTCCAGCATCCGCTGCCGCTCGATGATCTCCAGCCCGGGAACGCCGTTCTCCGCGCCCCGCGCCCGCAGCGCCTCCAGCTGCGGCAGCTCGTCGGGGGAGGCCGCCACCACCATCTTTCCGGTGACACGGTGGGGAATGCCATGCTCGCGGCAGAAAGCGACCATGGCGTTGCCGCCCTCCACGCACAGCTTCGCCTTCAGCGACCCGGGCCGGTAGTAGATGCCGGAATGGATGACCCCGCTGTTGTGCCCGGTCTGGTGCGACGCTAGCTCCTTCTCTTTTTCGAGGACGGTGAGGCGGAGCCGCGGCCAGCGCTGCGAGATGCGCAGGGCCGTCGCCAGGCCCACGATGCCGCCGCCGATGACGAGAACGTCGCTCATGAGTACCAAGTACCTAGTACCAAGTACCAAGCCAGAACGCAAATGCGCGCCCGCGCGTGTTAGCCCGCGCCCCCCGGAATCTAACTTGGTATTTGGTACTGGGTACTGAGAAAGCGGGGCGGCGCCCTCCCCCGAGTGTATGCACCGCCCCGCTCCCCACACGTCGTGGGGCCCTCGAATCGTGCCGCCGCCGGGGGCGCTGCCTGGGCGCGGGCCGCCAGGCGGCGGCGACTTTCCAACTCAGTCGGCGGCCGCCGCATTCCGCTTTACGAACGGCCCTCGCGTTTCCGCTTCCTGCGCGTCCACCACCGCGACGGCGGCGATGTTCACGATGTCCTCCACCTGGCAGCCGCGCTGTAGCACGTGCACCGGCTTGGACATGCCCATGAGGATGGGACCGATGGTCTCCGCCTCGCCGATGCGCATCAGCAGCTTGTAGGCGATGTTGCCCGCCTCCAGGCTGGGGAAGACGAGCACATTCGCGCCGCCCCGCAGGCTGGAGAACGGATAGGTGCTGGAGAGGATCTCCGGCACCAGCGCGGTGTCGGCCTGCATCTCGCCGTCGACCACCAGCGTGGAGTCCTTCTGCCTCACCAGTTCGACCGCCCGCCGCACTTTCTCGCAGGACGGATGCTTGCTGCTGCCGAAATTGGAGAACGACAGCATGGCGACCCGCGGCACCACGTCGAAGCGGCGGGCCTCCTGGGCGGCGCACAGCGCGATCTCCGCCAGGTCCTCGGCGGAGGGTTCGATGTTCACCGTGGCATCGGCCAGGAAGTAGACCTCCCCCTTGCGGCTGATCACCACGTACAGCCCGCTGACCTTGTGCACGTCCTCGCGGACGCGGATGATCTGCAGCGCCGGCCGGATGGTGTCCGGGTAGTGCTGTGTCACCCCCGCGACCAGCGCGTCGGCGTCGCCCATGTGCACCATCATGGAGGCGTAGACGTTGCGGTTGTGCATCAGGTCCCAGGCTTCCTTCTTAGTGACGCCGCGCCGCTGCCGCAGCCGGAACAGCTCCTCGGTGTAGAGGTCGCAGCGCCGGCAATCCACCGGGTCGATGATCTCAATGCCAGCCAGCGGCATGCCCAGTTCCACCGCCTTGGCGCGGATCTGGTACATCGGCCCGAGCAGGATGGGCTTGGCGATCTTCTCTTCGGCCAGGATATGGGCCGCACGCAACACCTTCTCGTTCTCGCCCTCGGGGAAGACCACCCGCTTGGGCCTCCGCTGCGCCTTCTGGATGATGCCGCGCGTGACCTCCCGCGCCTTGCCCAGCCGGCGTTCCAACTGCTCGCGGTACGCCTCCAGGTCGACGGGTTCCTGGGCCACGCCGGTGTCCATGGCGGCCTTGGCCACCGCGGTCGCTTCCCACAGCAGCACGCGGGGGTCGAAGGGTTTGGGGATGAGGTACTCGGGCCCGAACTTCAGCCGCTCGACGCCATAGACCTGGCACACCGCGTCGGGGACGTCTTCCTTGGTCAGGTCCGCCAGGGCGCGCGTGGCCGCCAGCTTCATCTCCTCGTTGATGGCGGTGGCGTGCACATCCAGCGCCCCGCGGAAGATGAAGGGGAACCCGAGCACGTTGTTGACCTGGTTGGGGTAGTCGCTGCGCCCGGTGG
>CAYTPH010000090.1:0-9795 GCA_964439635.1 uncultured Terriglobales bacterium | reverse complement strand
CCGTACTGCGGCTCATAGCCGCCGGTCTTCACCTGGACTTCCTTCACGAAGCTCAGGTTGATGCCGGTGGACAGCGAGCCGTAGACGCGGGAGAACACGCCGATGCCGCCGAAGGCGCCGTCGGTGATGCTCACGCCGTCGGCCACGTATTGGTTCTCCAGTGCGGAACCGCCGGAGATCGAGGGGTTGCCGTTGACGATGGTGCCGCCGCCCCCGCTGGCCACGCCGGGGCTGGCAAAGAACAGGCCGGTCACGCCGCGCGCCACCGGTACTTGGTTGTAGAAGGTGTCGCTCAGGTTGGCGCCCACCGCCGTCGAGGCGGTGTCCACCGTCACAGCGGCGGCGGTCACTTCCACCGTCTCCGTCACTGCACCGGTCTCCAGGTTGATGCGCACGCTGGTGGTGCGGTTAGTCGCCACTTCGACCGCCTTCACGTCGGCGATCTTGAAGCCCTGCTTCTCCACCTTGACACTGTAGAAGCCGGGCGTCAGGAGCGGCGCCACGAACTTGCCCTCTTCATCCGACTCGACCGTTCTTGTGCCGATCGGGCCGGTGATGCTTACCTTCGCGCCCGGCACCACGGCTCCCGTGGTGTCGTACACCGTGCCGGCCAGGTTGCCTCTCACGGACGACTCGCCGGAGACCTGCGCAACCGCCTGCAGGGAGAAGGTCAGCATGAGAAGGGCAAGGAGCAAACGCCCTAACTTGTCTCTCATTCCAAACTCCTTTTCGCTTCGTTCTTGGGATCCTCGCGACCTCGCGGGCGCGAGTGCTGCCATCCCGGAGAAGTGCACGGCGTCCCCCATTCGCCGTGTGCAGCATGGTGCAGGTGGATGAAGCGACCAGGAGGCGTTACGAAATCCGCGCGATCGGGGACGAGACTCCGGAGTTGGGACGGGCGGAAGCGCGCCGGCGCGCCCCGACATGGGCCGGGAATCCTGATTTTCGTAGCGGTTGCTACGCTCCCGCATAGTCTCTCGGAGGAGGCTTCTCCCCAGGGGCGTATGCCTGGAACCTGTAACCAACGGTCCTGTCACCCGGGAGGAGGCCTTGGTCACAAAAATGGCCGCGAGTGCTTCCGGCGCGTGCACAATCCCGTCCCACGTACTCAGCGCGTCCCGAGGATGAACGCGCGCAAGGAGGGCCCCATGCATCTGCTCAAGCAAGGATTCCGCGCCAATCCCGCTGTGTTCACCATCGCGTTCGCGCTCACGCTGGCGGCGATCGTCGGCAGCGGCACGCTGCTGGCGCAAGCGCCCGCCGCGACCGCCGAGGAGCGCTTCCGCGCCAAGGACTGGCCGGGGGCGGCCGCCGCCTACGAGGCGCTGGTGCGTTCCGAACCCGCGAACGGCGTCGCCTGGCTGCGCCTGGGTGTCGCGCGCCAGCAGCTGAAGCAGTACGACGGAGCGCTGACCGCTTACGAACAGGCGGCCAGGCATGGCATGGAGATCCGCGCCCACTACAACCGTGCCGCGGTGTACTCGCTGCTGGGTCGTCCGGACCAGGCCTTCGCCGCCCTCGACCAGGCGCTGGCGGCCGGATTCCCCGGGGTCAAGATGCTGAAGGAGGACGCGGACTTCGCCGGGCTGCGCGCCGATGCCCGCTTCCAGCCGGCGCTCGACCGCGCCGACCGCAACGGACGTCCCTGCGCCTTCGCAGCGGAGAACCGCCAGTTCGATTTCTGGCTGGGCGAATGGGAGGTGGACTTCGGCGGCCAGCCGGCGGGCAGCAGCAGCGTCCAGCTGCTGCTCGAAGGCTGCGTCGTGTACGAGAACTGGACCGGCATGAACGGCTACACCGGCAAGAGCTTCAACGTCTACAACCCGGAGAAGAAGAAGTGGCAGCAGTTCTGGGTAGACGCCATGGGCCGCATCACCCTCTACGAGGGCGGGCTGCAGGACGGGAAGCTGGTGTATGTGGGGGAGAACCTGGTGGACGGCAAGCCCACGCTCCGCCGCATGACCTTCACCGCGTTGGGCGACGGGCGTGTCCGTCAGCTGGGCGAGGACTCCACCGACGGCGGCAAGACCTGGACGGTGCAGTACGACCTGAACTACGCGCGTAAGTCGCGGGCCTCAAGCCAGGACTGAGCGCCGGAACATCCCCGGAGGATGGCCCAGCAGGTTCTTGAAGACGCGGGTCAGGTGGCTCTGGTCGGCGAAACCGCAATCGACGGCCACGGCCGCCAGGTCGCGCCCGCGCAGGATCTGCTCGCCGGCGCGCTTCACTCGCACACCGTTGAGGAATTCGCCCACCGTCTTGCCGTGGCGGCGGCGGAAGGCGCGGGACAGGTACACGGGGTGAAGATCGAGCGTGGCCGCGATCTCATCGACGGTGAGCGAGCGCGCGTATTCATAGTGGAGCAAATCCATGCAGCGTTTCATCCACGCCGGCTCGGAGCGCTCGCGGGTGTCGCGCAGGCGGGCGGCGTGCGCCACCAGCTCCAGCACCGCGCTCTCCGCCATCAGCCGGTCGGCCGCGCCCTGGTGGTGGGCCAGGAAGAGCCGCGTGGCCAGCCAGGTCATGTCGCCTCCGGCGGCGTCGATGGTGGATTCGGTGCGCCCCTCCTGCCGTAGGCACTCGAGGACGCGCTCGGGGATCTCCATGACGAAGAACAGTCCGCCGCCGGTGCCGATCTCGTCGCAGTGCGAAGTGCCGGGGGGATGGAAGACCACGGTCAAGGGCCGATATTCGATCTGTTTGCTGGCGTACACCTCACGGCACGCCCCACGCACCAGCAGCCAGCCGTAGGCGTGCCGGTGGGTGTGGTGCGGGATCTTGCGCGCGGCGCCGTGCTCGAGTTCGCAGAGCACGATACCGCCGTGCTCGCGCCGACGCATGACCTCGCCGAAGAACTGGCCGCTCTGGAGTGCCGCCCCCATCCGTACAGCTACAGACGGGGGCAGGCGCCGTTCGTTTACGACAAAATTCACCCGCGTTCGTATTTGCCCACCAGCCCCATGCCGCAGACCGGGCACACGCCGTAGCTGTCGTACACCGGGTCATCGCAGCCGAAGGGGCACGGCGGACAAACGTAGCCCGTCAGCCGCTGCCGGGGCGGCAGAGCCACGGCGTTGGCGACGTTGGCGGCGTGCCAGGCGGTGGCGAACACCAACTGCGCCGCGCGCGCCAGGTGGTCGTAATCGAGGGACTGGGGCTCATCGGTCACCTTGTGGTGGTGCTCCACCAGCCCGGTGGAGAAATACAGGTACGGGACCGAGCGCCGGCCGAAGTGCGAGTGGTCGGAGGGGAACTGGTCGTGAGCATCGAGTTCCAATCGCGTCCCGGTCTGCTGGTTCAGGCGCCGCGCCGCCGCTTCCAGCCCCTCCGACAACCCCTTGTCGCCGACCAGGTAGAGATAGTTCTTGCTCTTGCGTGGGTGGTTGAGGTCGAAGCCGGCGACGCCGTCCATGTGAACCAGCGCCGCCGTTCGCTCGATGGGGATGGCGGGCTGCCGGTCGACGTAGAACGCCGAGCCCACCAGCCCCCTCTCCTCGGCGGTGAAGTTCAGGAACGCCACTGAGCGCGCCGGACCGTGTCCGGCGGCGTGTGCCCGCGCGAAGGCCTCGGCGGCCGCCAGGGTGGCGGCCGTCCCCGAGCCGTCGTCGGAGGCGCCGTTGTAGATGCCGTCGCCCGCGACGCGCGGGTCTACGCCGACGTGGTCGTAGTGCGCGCTCAGGATCACGAACTCATCGCGCAGCCGTGGATCCGAGCCCGGCAGTACGGCCACCACGTTCTCGGTTTCCACTGCCGGAAAGAGTTCGAAGGTCGCCGCCAGCTGCGTGTCCGCCAGTTCCAGGACCGCAGGCTTGAGGCTGCGGGCAATCGTCTCCTGGAGCCTGGGGACGCTCTGCCCTGACGGCGCCAGCAGTTCATCGGCGAAAGCCCTGGCGACACTTAGCGTCGGAACCACGTGCGCCGGGCGCGGCTCCAGCGACAGCGGGATGCCGCCGCGTTCGACGAGCGCCCGCGCGTCAGCAGCCTGCTCAGCGAAGGGCTTCTTCTGCCGCGGGCTGCTGTCGGTCACGATCAGCAAGCCCGCCGGCCGCCCCGCCTCCAGCAGGGCCTTGAGCTTCCTGGATGGCGTGGTGGTCCACTGGGACGGCTTCCCATCGGCGGTCTTCAGCAAGCTGCGGTCCGCGTCCTGCAGCGGCTCGTGGTCCAGGATCAGCACCCACTTGCCGTCCAGGCTCGCGCCCGCGCTGCGTAGCGCGGCGTAATCGTTGTAGCCGAGCTGGTCGTCGGCGATCCCGTAGCCGGCGAAGACCACCCCGCCGTCGGTGTCGCGCAGCGCTCCCGTCCGCGGAATGCCGGCGGCGGGGTCGGGCAGGCGAAACGTGCGCGAACTCCCGGCCCGGCGCACCTGCAGGTTGGCGGAGCGCGGCAGGAGGCGGTAGAGCGGGAAACCTTGCAGGTAGCGCTGCAGCCCGGCGCTGCCGGTCCCGCGCGGCTCCAGCCCCATCCGCTGGTACTCGCTGGCGAGATAGCTGGCCGCCATGCGCTGCCCGCGAGAGCCCGTCTCCCGTCCCTCGAACAGATCGGAGGCCAGGTAGTACACCTGGGCCTGCAGCATCCGCGGCGTGATCAGCCGCTGGAACGTCTTCAGCGCGTCCAGCGAAGTCTGCTGGCTTGCGGCCTCGGCCGGGAGGTGAAGGCCCAGCGCCCCGCCTGCCGCCGCCATGCTGAGGTTCTTCAGGAATCCTCTGCGGTCCACGGTTCCCTCACTTCCCAGGCGCGACCGAACCTGAGTTCTCGGCGGCGGCCATCATCCAGCCTTTGCTCTGGTACTCCATGTAGTCGGCGGTACGCTGCGCGACCTCCCGTCCGAAGTAAAGCTCGACGATGTGCAGCGCCAGGTCGATGCCGGAGGTCAGCCCGCCGGCGGTGAACGTCTTGGCGTCCGACTGCACGAATCTCTGGCTCTCCACCAGCCTGACTTTCGGGAACCGCTGCCGGAAGCTGTCGTAGAAGTCGTGGTGGGTGGTGGCCTTCTTGCCGTCGAGCAGCCCGGCAGCGCCCAGCTTGAAGGCGCCGGTGCACACCGACATGACCAGGTCACTCTGCTTCGACACCTTCTGCAGCCAAGGCACCAGGCCGGCCGAGCCGCGCTGCGCCGGCACCACCACGATGTTAGGCGTGGGCGCGTCGGCGAAGGTGTAGTCCGGGACGACTGTCATCCCCGCCGAGGTCTTCAGTGGGTCTTTCGTTTCCGAGACGGTGTAGAGCTCGAACGGGTCGTGCCCGTGCTCGGGGTGCACCTGCGGGACCATCGCGTCCTGGAACACTTCCCACGGCCCGGCGAAGTCGATCATCGTAGCTCCGTCGGTCAGGACGAAAGCCACCCGTATCTTCCCACTCGCCGGCAGCTTCAGCTGCTGTGCTGCGGCCAGATTGCCCGCCAGGGCCAAGCTCACGATCAGTAACAGGGTCTTCATCGCGCTTCCTCCTGCAGGACGATCGGTCCTGCAGTGGGAGTCTCGCTCGGGGCGCGAGGTGCGTCTTGAATCAATGAAACCCGTCTTTCCCCCCGAAATCGAAGCTTCGGACGCTTGGCGCGTGGCGCGTCCGCTGGGGCCGTGACCGTCAGCGGCAGGCTGGGACAAGCCGCTCGTTTTCAGGGACGAGCGCTAACCCTGCCGCCCCGCGCCCGTCTTACACTCGCAATCTCCCCGGGTTCTCTCTTCGAGCCCCGACAGGATTCTTTTGCTGACCAGCGCTGCGCAACCCGAGTCGGGCTCCCCGACGTCCTCTACCCGCCGCCGCTGGCTCCTCCAGGCGGGCCTGATCTTTGCCGTGTGGACGGTGCTGGCGCTGCTGTACGCGCTGCAGATGCGCTTCAACAGCTCGCTGGCGGGCTCCACCATCCCCATGCGGCGCGCCCTGGCCATCACCCTCATCAACTACTGGATCTGGGCGCTGCTCACCCCCATCGTGCTGTTCATGGCGCGGCGCTTCCCCTTCAGCCGCGCCCAGTGGCTGAAGCCGCTGGCGGCGCACTCCGCGGCCATCCTGCTGGTCACCGCCATCCACGCGCTGCTGCGCGTGTCCATCTATCCGGTCCGGGACCCGCACACCTCGGAGGTCGTAGCCGTCACCTTCGGCCTGGTGCGCCGGCTGTTCCTGCTGAACCTGTACGAGGACCTGTGGATGTACGTGACCGTGGCCGGCATCTACTACGCCTTCAATTACTACCGCCGGTACCGCGAGCGCGAGATGCGGGAATCGCAGCTGGAAGCGCAACTGGCTAGGGCGCAGCTGCAGGTGCTGCGCATGCAGCTCCAGCCCCACTTTCTTTTCAACACCTTGCATGCCATCTCCACCCTCATGGCGCGGGACGTGAAGGCCGCAAAAAAGATGCTGGTGAACCTCAGCGACCTGTTACGAATCGCCCTCGACCACGTCGAAACACCAGAGGTCAGCCTCAACCAGGAGCTGCAGTTCCTGGAACGGTACCTGGATATCGAGCGTATCCGCTTCCAGGACCGCATGACGGTGCAGTTCGAGGTGGGGGCCGACGTGCTCGACGCGCTGTTGCCCAACATGCTGTTGCAGCCGCTGGTGGAGAACGCGGTGCGGCATGGCATCGCCATGCAGCCCGGGCCCGGACGCATCACCATCCGCGCCCGCCGCGACGACTCCCGCCTGCGCGTCTGCGTCGAGGACAACGGCCCGGGGCTCAACGGCGGTGGGACACGTGAAGGCGGCATCGGACTTTCCAACACGCGCGCGCGCTTGCAACAACTCTACGGCGACTCTCACCGCCTGGATTTCAAGAATGTTCCTGGAGGTGGTTTGAATGTCTGCATCGAGATCCCTTTCCGCCTGGAGCGAGAACGTGTTGCCGCAGGAGGACCGAATGGAGATTCGCGCTCTGATCGTGGACGACGAACCCTTAGCGCGGGAAGCCATTAGAGAGCTGCTCACCGCCGACAGCGGCGTCAAGGTGGTCGCCGAGTGCGTCAACGGCCGCGAGGCCGTCGCCGCCATCCAGAAGCTCCGCCCCGACCTCGTCTTCCTCGACATCCAGATGCCCGACGTCGACGGCTTCTCCGTGCTCGAGGCCGTCGGCCCCACCCGCATGCCGGTCACCATCTTCGTGACCGCCTACGACAAGTACGCCCTCAAGGCCTTCGAGGTCCACGCCCTGGATTATTTGCTCAAGCCGTTCGATGAGGACCGCTTCCAGCAGGCGCTGGAGCGCGCCAAGGCGCAGGTCCAGTCGGACAAGAAGGAGCGCCTGGAGGAGCGGCTGGTGGCCCTGTTGCGCGAGAACAAAGGCGAGCAGAAGTTCCTCGACCGCCTGGTCATCAAGTCCGGCGGCCGCATCATCTTCCTCAAGACCCAGGAGATCGACTGGATCCAGGCCGAGGGCAACTACCTGCGCCTGCACGTCGGCAAGGATTCGTACCTGTTCCGCGAGACCATGAACAACATCGAGCGCAAGCTCGATTCGCGGCAGTTCGTGCGCATCCACCGCTCCACCATCGTCAACATGGAGCGCATCAAGGAGCTCCAGCCCTGGCACACCGGCGAGTACATCGTCATGATGCAGACCGGCAAGGAGCTTACCCTGAGCCGCGGGTATCGCGACCAGTTGCAGAAGTTGTTGGGTAAAGAACTCTAGGAGCTTCTCTCTCAAAACATCCCGAGCGAAGCGAGGGAGCCCTACCCTTGGCAGGGTTTGTCCTGGTGGTAGGGCTTCCTCGCTTCGCTCGCAATGTTGTGAGAAGAATCTAGGACGCGGAGGTTATCTTCTCCGCCGCTTCCATCCCCATGCGCACGCAATCCGGCACGCCGATGCCCTTGTAGGCGTTCCCTGCCAGGCTCAGGCCCGGCAGCGCCTTGGTCAGCCGGTCGATCTCGGCGACGCGCTCCAGGTGCCCGACCTCGTACTGCGCCATGGAGCGCTGCCAGCGGTACACCCGCGTGAACCGCGGCTCGGCCGTGAGCCCGATGATCTGCCGCAGCTCGTTCCTGACGGTGCCCAGGATCTGCTCGTCCGTCCAGCTCAGCACTTCCTCGTCCTGCGCTCCGCCCAGGAAGACGCGCAGCAGGTAGCGGTCGTCGGGGGCGCGGTGGGGGAACTTGTTGTGCACGAAGGTCAGCGCCAGCAGCCGCTTCTTCTCCGAGCGCGGCACCAGGAAGCCGAAGCCCTCGGGCTTGGAGCCGAAGGTCGCGGCATCGTAGCCGAGAGCCACCGTGACCGAGGAGCTGTAGGTGATCTGGTGCAGCAGCTTCGCCAGCGTCAGGCTGGCCTCGGCGATCAGCTGTCCCGCGGCATAGGCGGGGGTCGCCAGGATGACGTGGTCGTACGGCTCGGAGCCGCCGCCCTCTTTCAGCACCAGCCACTCGCGCTCGGTGCGGCTGACGCCGCGCACCGGCGACGAGACTCGCAGGGCCCGCGGGCTCAATTGCGCGACCACCGCGTCCACCAGCTGCTGCATGCCGTCGCGCATGGAGCTGAAGATGGGGCGTAGGCGCTCGCGCCGCGGCATCTGCGCCATCTGCTTGCGCGCCGCCAGCATGGCCCGGCTCAGCGAGCCGTACTTGGCCTCCATCTCCACGAAGCGCGGCAGCACCGCCTTGACGCTGAGGACATCCGCATTACCGCCGTACACGCCGGCCAGCAGCGGGTCGGCCAGGCGGTCCACCACCTCGGGCCCGTAGTGCCGCTCGACGAAGTCGCCCGCCGACTCGTCGCCGTTCATGGTCCGCGGCCGCGCCAGCAGCTCCTTCGCCATGCGGACCTTCGTGCCCCAGGAAAACAGCGGGGTCAACACCGTGGGGAGGATCTTGGTCGGCACCATGAACTGCAGGCCGTCGGGCATGGCCACCAGGCGTCCCTTCACCAGGATGAAGGTCTTGCGCGCCTCGTCGTTCGACCCGACCAGCTGGCTCTCGATGCCGAGGTCCTTGCAGAGGGTGAATGCCCACGGCTTTTCCGAGATGAAGGAATCCGGCCCCGCTTCGATCAGGCAGCCGTCCACGCGCTCGGTCCACATCACGCCGCCCAGCCGCGGCGCGGCCTCGAACAGCGTGTACTCGACCGCCTTGCCCTCGCGGCGCGCCCGCTCCAGGTAGTACGCCGCCGTCAGCCCGCTGATCCCACCACCGATGATCGCGACCCGCTTCATGACCTACTTTCCGATCTGCACCAATCCCGGCTTCTTCTCCGGCTCCGGCAGGCGCGAGCGCACCACGTCGGCGATGGCCGCCGCCAGGGTGGGCGATTCGTTCAGCGACTCCGCCCGCCACAGCTTCATGCCGCGCGCCACGGCCGTGCCCCGGAACCCGATGTCCACGTCGTACAGCACCTCCACGTGGTCGCACAGGAAGCCGATGGGTTGAATGAAGACCGCCTTGTGCCCCTTGGCCGCCAGCGCGTCGATGACGCTCTCCACCGTCGGCCCCAGCCACGCGCCGCCCGACATGCCCTGGCTCTGGAAGGCGAAGCTCCAGTCATCCACGGTGATGGCCGGCACCTGCATGGCCACCATGGCCGCGGTCTCCTTCGCCTGCGCCTCGTAGGGATCCCCCTCCTCGATGGTGCGCACCGGTACCGAGTGCGCGGTGAAGATGATGGGCACGCGCGCCCCAGCTTCCGCGCAGGCTTTCTTCCAGCCCGCCTCCAATTTCTCGGCGAATGCTTTGATCAGCAGGGGGTGGTCGTGCCAGTTCTCGACGAAATCGACCTCGAAGGGTGGCTGCGCCTCCTCCAGCGCCTTGCGGTACAGGCCCACGCTGGTGCGCGAGTTCTGTGGCGCCAGGCAGAGCGCGATGGCCTTCTGCACCCCG
>CAYTPH010000089.1:0-9842 GCA_964439635.1 uncultured Terriglobales bacterium | reverse complement strand
CTCGCGGCGGGCGCGCCCGCCGTGATCGGCACCACCGGCGCCGGCCGGGGCGGCGGCACTGCCGGCGTGGGCTTGGGCGCTATCCCCAGCTGCGAAAGCACGTCCGACCCCAGGGTCGCGGTCGCGTCCTGCCGCCCCGCCGGCATGGCGGCACGCAGCGCCGCCCATCCCTCGGGATTGGTCATGGCGGCCAGCATCTCCCCTGCGGTCTGGAAGCGCTGGTCCTTCTGCTTCTCCATGGCCTTCATCAGGATCATGGAGACCGGCTCGGGGATGTTCAGGTCGGGGCGGATCTCGCGCGGCGGCTTGGGCGCCGCCTGGATGTGCGCGAGCAGCATGCCCATGGGCGTGACCGACACGAAGGGCAGCTTGCCGGTCAGCATCTCGTACAGCACGACGCCCAGCGAGTAGAGGTCGGCGCGCCCGTCGATCTCGTCGCCGAGCTTGCCCAGCGCCTGCTCCGGCGAGATGTACTGCGGCGACCCCACCACCATGCCCGTCTTGGTGGCGCTGATGCCGGTGACATCGGTGGAACTCTCGCGCACCTTGGCGATGCCGAAGTCCAGCACCTTCACGAAGTCCAGCCCGTTCTGCTGCGGGATCAGCAGGATGTTGTCCGGCTTCACGTCGCGGTGGGTGATGCCCACGGTGTGCGCCGCCTGCAGCGCCGCCGCCACCTGGATGGCGATGTGCAGCGCGCGCTCCGCCCGCATGGCGCCTTCGCGCTGGATCACCTCGCGCAGGTCGCGGCCCTCCACGTACTCCATGATGATGAACGGCCGCCCATCCTCGGTCTCGTCCAGGTCGTCCACCCGCACCGCGTTGGGGTGCTGCAGCTTGCGGGTGATGATGGCCTCGTGCTTGAAGCGCCGCAGGAAGGCGTCGTCGTCCATCAGCTTGCTGCTGACCACCTTGATGGCGCGGATCTCGTTGAAGGCCACGTGCCGGGCCTTGTACACCGTGGCCATGCCGCCGGAGCCGATCTTCTCCAGGATCTCGTACTTGCCGCGCAGCACCATCCCCTGCATCAGTTCGGAGGTCGTCCGCAGGACCGACTGGTCCTTCGGGCACACGGAGAACTCGTTGGGGAAAGTGGTATGACAGCGGTCGCAGTACTTCACCGTCGCGTCCTCGTGGCGAAAGACACGCGCATCGACTCCAGGCCAGGGGAGAGCTATCGCCCAAATCATACCGCCACAAACACAAGGAAAGCCATGACTTAGCGGGTACGGAGGTAACCAGCTGGGCTAGACTGCGGTCATGCAGGATCTGTGCTGGCTGACCATCGCCGAGGCCGCGCGCCGCCTGGCGGCGGGCAAACTCTCCTCGGTGGAGCTCACGCGCGACTGCCTGCAGCGCATCGAGGCGCTGGATCCGCTCCTCAACTCCTTCATCACGGTCACCCGAGATTCCGCCATCCGCGAGGCCGAGCAGGCGGACTCGGAAACAGCGCACGATAGCTACCGTGGCCCCCTGCACGGCATCCCCATCGCCCTCAAGGACATCATCGACACCGCCGGCGTGCGCACCACCGCCGCCAGCGCCGTCTTCCAGGATCGCATCCCGGAGCAAGACGCCGAGGTCGTGCGCCGCCTGCGCCAGGCCGGCGCCGTCATCGTCGGCAAGACCAACCTGCACGAGTTCGCCTACGGCGGCAGCGGCTACATCAGCCACTTCGGCCCGGCGCGGAATCCTTGGGACCTCGGCCGCGTGACCGGCGGGTCCTCCTCCGGCTCAGCGGCCGCAGTGGCTGCCGGCCTCTGCCTGGCTGCCATCGGCACCGACACTGCCGGCTCCATCCGCCTGCCCGCTTCGTGCTGCGGCGTCGTCGGCCTGAAGCCGACCTACGGCCTGGTCAGCGCCCGCGGTGTCATCCCGCTCAGTTGGTCCTACGACCACGTCGGCCCCATAGCGCGCTCGGTCGAGGACTGCGCGCTCGTGCTGCAGGCGATCGCCGGCTACGACCCGCAGGATCCCACCAGCCGCGAGTTGCCTATCGGCGACTACCTCGCTTCTCTCCGCGGGCCCGTGGACTCGCTCCGCCTCGGTATCGCCCACCCGGCTTTCTATTCCGATCTCCACCCCGAGGTCGCCGGCCCGCTGAACGAGGCGCTGGGGACACTCCGCGGCATGGTCGCCGAGGTGCAAGAGGTCACGCTCGAAATCGACCAGGACCGCACCGTGTTCCTGGCCGAGTCCTACGCCTATCACGCTCCACGCCTGCAGCGCGATGCCGGGCTCTATCACCCCGAGACCCTGCGCCGTATCCGTGCCGGCGAGAACGTCAGCCCCGCCGATCACGCGCGAGCGCGCGAGCGCCTGCAGCACATGCGCCGTTCCGCCGCTTCCCTCTTCCGCGACGTGGACGCGCTGGTCACGCCCACCACCCCCACGGTACCGCCGAGCTTTGCCGAACTGGAGGCGCGTCCCGACCAGCTCCGCCCCGCGGAACTGGTCATGCTCCGCAACACCCGCCCGTTCAACATCCTCGGCCTCCCGGCCATCTCGGTCCCCTGCGGCTTCACCTCTGCCGGCCTCCCCATTGGCCTGCAGATCGCCGCCGCGCCCGGCCGCGAGGACCTGGTGCTGGCGCTGGCTCACGCCTGCGAGCAGGCCGCCGGCTGGCGCCTGCGCCGGCCGCCCATTGGTCGGTGACCCGGGGCGCCCCAGGTACAGGTTCGACGGTAATCTGGCCGCATCCTGCCCCGGGGCTGATACTCGCTTCCCTATGGCCTGCTTCCCCACGCCACACCCCGCCATTCGCGCACCCCGGTTTTTCGTTGCTGAGGACATACCGGTCGCCATCTCCCTGGAAAAGGGCAAGGGCATCGTTGGGCGTCTCAAGGTGCTGTCGTCCACCGGGGGACGCGCCGCCTTCAACGCCACCGTGGCCTCCGGCAGCTTCGTCGAGGTCAGCATCCGCGCCCGCATGGGCGAGGTGGTGGTGCTGGCGGAGATGCTGAAAGCCAGCGCCTCCGGCGGCAAATGGCAGCAGCCCTTCCGCTTCGTGGCCCTTTCGGAGGAGGACCACGAAGGACTGCGCCGCATCCTCTCCGCGCTGCGCGCCTAGAGCAGGCGCCAGGCGGAGGCCCGGAGCGAAGCGGGGAATGAAGAGGAAGTCCCCCTTTCAGGGGACGGCAGATGAGTAGAAACCGGAACTACCCGCGGTAGCTCAGCTCGAACACCGTGCAGTCGTCGCCCAGGGGCCGGCCGGCGCAGAATTCCCGGACGCTGGCGAAGATGGTATCGAAAGCGTTATCGCTGAGCGCCGCCTGCTCCAGGCGCTCGTCGCCGAAGAAATCCCCGTCCGGACTCTCGGCCTCGGTCACGCCGTCGGTCACGAGGATCACGCGGTCACCCTTCTTCAGCTGCCGGCTTCCCGCCTGGTAGCTGGCCTCCGACAGCAGGCCGACCGGCACGTTCGATTCTTCCATGCGCACCACCTTGCCGTCCGACACCAGCAGGGGCTGCACGTGTCCGCAATTGACGAAATCGAACCGGCCGTCAGGCCCTAGGTGAGCGATGACCACGGTGGCGTACTTCTCGCCCAGCACCTTCTGGCACAGGAAGCGGTTGGTGGTGCCCACGATGTGCGGCAACGCCACATTGGCGCACAGGTGCGAGTAGATCATGCCCTGCATGATGGAGGCCAGCAGGGCCGCGGCCACGCCTTTCCCGCACACGTCGGTGACCACCACGGCCACACCGTTGTCCGTCGGCACCACGTCGTAGAAGTCGCCCCCGATGTCCTTGCAGGCGATGTTGTGCGCGCGGATGCTGGCGAACGGCACGTCCGGGATGGTCACCGCCATCAGCCGCTGCTGGATGGACGCGGCGATGCCCAGCTCCTGCTCGTACCGCCGCTTGGCCTCTTCGGCCTGCACCAGGCGCGCATTTTCCACCAGCGCGGCCGCTTCCGTCGCGATCGCTCCCAGCAGGTCCTTGCCCACGGTGGAGAGGTCGCGGGAGGCGTAGCGGCTGTCCAGGTATAGGACGCCGGAGATCTCCTTCCCCGTCTCCTTGCCGCTGGCGCCCACTGCGGTGCGCTTCAGCGGGATGGCGATCACCGTCCGCAGGTCGTAGGCGATGATGCTCTTGCGCGTGGAAAGCTCTTCCGACTTGGTGGTGTCGGTGACCAGGAAGTCCGACGCGCCCGAGGCCGCCTCCTCCAGGATGGAGCGCGAGATGGTCTTGTCGTCCACCATCGCCTCGCCCTTGGAGTTGCGTCCGGCGGCCAGCCGCAGGCTGCCGTCCTCCTCGCGCAGAAAGACGTAGCCGCGTTCCGCGCCGGTCAGCCGCAGCGTGGCTTCCAGCAGCGTCACCAGGATCTCGTCCACCACGCCCGTGGTGTTCAGTTTGCGGGCGGCCTCCAGGAAGAGCGTCAGCTTCTCCAGGTCGGAGGTGGCGCCCGGCACCGCGATGCCGGAGATCTGGCTCAGGAACTCGCGCGCCGTGCTGGTATGCGAGCTCGACGGGCTGAAGATCAGGTACGGACCGCCGCGGGCCCCGAACTCCACCCGGTCGTCAGCCACCAGCCGCTGCCGCGTGATCTTCTCCCCGTTGACATAGGTGCCGTGCCGGCTGCCCGCGTCCACCAGGAAGAAATCGCCGTTCTCGCTGACGATCTCGGCGTGGTCGCGCGACACTCGCGGGTCGGCGATCACTAGGTTCTTGTCGGTCTTGCGTCCGATGGTGAACGGGCTGTGGTCCAGGCTGATGTGACGCTGCTCGCCCCCGGCCACCACGATGATCTCGGGCAGAGCTCCGCCGGTACGGGCCGAAGGGCCCGGTGCGGGAGCGGAAGAGGTCACGGACGACATGGCGCTGGCCTTACAGAGATGCAGAAGCGTAACACCAACCGCCCGTTTTCCCAAGGCTTTAGCCCGTTGTCAGGCCTCCACCGTCTCCGCCTGCCGCTCCCCCACCCCAGCTTCCCGGTGCCGCAGCTCCCGCTCCCTGAGCCAGGTGAAGATCACCGGGGTCACGATCAGGACATGCAGCAGCGAGCTGACCATCCCGCCCAGCACCGGGGTGGCCAGGGGCTTCATCACCTCCGCCCCGGTCCGTGCCGACCACATGATGGGCAGCAGTCCCGCCACCACCGTGGCCACGGTCATCACCTTCGGTCGCAGCCGCAGCAGCGCCCCCTCCATCACCGCCTCGTGCAGCAGCTCCCGCGTGAGGGTCCCGGCCTCTTTCGCCCTTCGCGCCACCGCCTCCTCCAGGTAGATGACCATCACCACGCCCGTCTGCACCGCTGTGCCGAACAGGGCGATGAAGCCCACCCACACCGCCACCGAGAAGTTGTAGCCCAGCAGCTTCAGCAGGAAGACGCCGCCGGTCAGCGCGAACGGCACCGCCAAGATCACGTGCAGCGCCTCCTTCCAGGAGTTGTAGGTCAGGTACAGCAGCACCAGGATGATGCCGAACACCACCGGGATCACCAGCTGCAGCCGTCGCCGCGCCCGGATCTGGTTCTCGTACTGCCCGCTCCACTCCACGTAGTAGCCGGTGGGCATCGGCACCCGCCCGGCGACCACCCGCTTGGCCTCCTCCACGAAGCCGCCGACGTCGCGTCCGCGGACGTTCAGCAGCACCGTCCCGCGCAGCAGCCCGTTCTCGCTGTTGATCATGGCCGGGCCCATCACCACCTGGATGGCGGAGATCTGCGACAGCGCCACCTGCTGTCCCATGCTGCCGGTCACCAGCACGCCCCGCAGCGCCTCCACGCTCTCGCGGAAGTCGCGCGCGTAGCGCACCCGCACCGGGAAGCGTTGCCGGCCCTCGATGGTGGTGGTCAGGTTCTTGCCCCCGATCGCCACCTCGATGATGTCCTGCACGTCTCCCACGCTCACGCCGTATCTCGCTGCCGCCTGCCGGTCGATGTCGATCTCCAGGTACGGCGCCCCGGTGATGCGCTCCGCATACAGGTCCACGGCGCCCGGCACCCCGCGCAGCACCCGCTCGATCTCCGCCGCTTTCTCCTCCACGGCCTTCAGGTCGTTGCCGAACACCTTCACTCCCACCTGCGTCCGGATCCCGGTGGACATCATGTCGATGCGGTTGCGGATGGGCTGCGTCCAGATGTTGGTCACCCCGGGCATGCGCAGCTTCTCGTCCAGCCGTTGCAGGATGGTCTCCTTCGTCGTGCCCGCCGGCCACTGGTCCCGCGGCTTGAAGGTGATGATGGTCTCCGTCATGTTCACCGGGGCGGGATCGGTCGACGTCTCCGCCCGTCCCACCTTCCCCACCACCCCCGCCACCAGCGGCTCCTGGCGGATGATCTCGTCCTGCCGCTTTAGGATCTGCGTCGCCTTGGTCAGCGAGATGCTGGGGTCGGTCACCGGCATGAACATGGCCGTCTCCTCGTCCAGTGGCGGCATGAACTCCGAGCCGATGGTCGTCGCCAGCAGCAGCGCCCCCGCGAACAGCGCCCCGGCCGCGCCCAGCGTCGCCCAGCGGTGCCGCAGCGCCCAGCGCAGCGCCGGCTGGTACGCCACCCGCAGGACGCGCATCACCGGATTGTCCTCCTCGCGGTGCAGCCGGCCACGGATGAAGAACGTGCACAGCACCGGGACCAGCGTCACCGCGATCAGGGTGGAGCCCACCATGGCGAACGTCTTGGTGAACGCCAGCGGATGGAACAGCTTCCCTTCCATGCCGGTCAGCGCGAACACCGGCACGAACGCCAGGATGATGATGGTCATGGCGAAGAAGATCGGCCGCCCCACCAGCTGCGCCGCCGTCAGGGTGATCTGCTGGATCTTCGGCACGTAATCGCCGTGCTCTTCCGCGTACTTCTCCGCGTGGCGGATCACGTTCTCCGTCATCACGATGCCCGCGTCCACCAGCACCCCGATGGCGATGGCGATCCCGCCCAGCGACATGATGTTTAACGAGATGCCCGCATACCGCATGAACAGGAACGAGCTCACCACCGCCAGCGGCAGCGGCAAGGTCACGATCAGGATGCTGCGGAAGTGCCACAAGAAGACGATGTGCGCCAGCGTGACCAGCACGACCTCCTCGATCAATGCCCCCCGCAGCGTCCCCACCGCGTGGTGGATCAACGTGCTGCGGTCGTAGAAGGGCACGATCTTCACGCCCTTGGGCAGTCCCGGCTTCAGCGCTTCCAGCTTGGCCTTGACCGCATCGATCACCTGCAGCGCGTTGGCGCCGTGGCGGATGACCACCACTCCGCCCACCGCCTCCTTCCCGTCCTTCTCCAGCACGCCCCGGCGGAACTCGGGACCGAGCTGCACCGCGGCGAACTGCTTCACGTACACCGGCGTGCCGTTCTCGGCGTGCACCACCGTGTTCTCGATGTCCTGCACGCTGCGGATCAGCCCCAGGCCGCGCACCACCAGTTCCTGGTCGCCAGACTCCAGCACCTTCGCGCCCACGTTGCTGTTGCTGCGCTCCACCGCCTCGAACAGCATGCGCAGCGAGACCCTGTGCGCCCGCAGCTTGTTGGGGTCCACGTCGATCTGGTACTGGCGCACGAACCCGCCGATGCTCGCCACTTCCGACACTCCCGGCACCGAGTTCAGCTGGTAACGCACGAACCAGTCCTGGATGGAGTGGAGCGTGCCTGCGTCGTACGGGCCTTCGATCGTGTACCAGAACACCTGGCCGACTCCGGTGGCGTCCGGCCCCAGCATGGGCACCACGCCCGCGGGCAGCGCCGTCGCTGCCGTCGCCAGCCGTTCTAGCACCCGCGTCCGCGCGAAGTAGATGTCCACCTTGTCCTCGAAGATGATGTTCACCATCGCGAAACCGAACATCGAGGTGGAGCGCACCGTCCTCACGTTCGGCAACCCACGCAGGTTGGTGGTCAGCGGGTAGGTGATCTGGTCCTCCACCTCCTGCGGGCTGCGGCCCGGCCAGTCGGCATAGACGATCACCTGGTTCTCGCTCAGGTCGGGGATGGCGTCGATGGGTGTGTGGACCAGCGCGTAGTAGCCCCACCCCGCCAGGAACAGGTACGCCAGCACCACCAGGAAGCGGTTGCGCAGCGAGTATTCGATCAGACGGTTGATCATGGCTGCCCCCTCACTGTGCGTTCAGCCGCGCTTTGTGCGTGCCCAGCGGCTGCCCGTTGCGGGTCGCTTCCACGGTCACGTACCAGCTGCCGGACATCGGTACGCTCCCTTCGCCCGCGTACTCCGAGCCGTTCCACTCCAGGTCGGCGGACGAACGCATCTCCCCCATTCCCGGCATCGCCGGCATCACCAGCCGGACCTTCACCTTGGCGTCGCTCACGGCCTTTCCGTCCGCGCCCGTGATGGTCACGCGGAACTTGTTGTCCGCGGCGCCCTTGGGCGGGTCCGGCGAGGTGCGCAAGGTGAACTTCAGGGTCGCCTCGTCTTTCTTCTTCGGCGGCTCGGCGCTCCCATTCGTGCCCTTTGCCTCCTCCGTGGCGAACTCCTTCGATCCGCCGTACAGCCCGCTCATGCCCCCGGTCAGGCGCGTTTGCGAATCGATGAGGAAGTTGCCTTCGGTGACCACGCGCTCACCGGTCTTCAGCCCGGCCACGACCGGGTACATGCCGTCGCTGGCCGGCCCCAGCTGTACTTCGCGCCCTTCGAAGACCCCGTCCCCTCTGGCGACGTACACCAGTTGCCGCTTTCCGGTATCGATCACCGCCGACCGCGGCACCGCCAGCGCCTGCTGCTTGCCGGCTACCCGGAAGTTGACGTTGGCGTACATCCCCGGCCGCAGCCGCAGCCCGGGATTCGCCACCTGGATGCGCACCGGGATGGTGCGCGTCTCCGCCGTGGCCGCGGGCTCGATGAATCCCACTTGCCCGCGCAGCGTCTTGCCCGGCAGAGCGTCGGAAGCGATCTCCACCGCCTGGCCCACCCGCACCTGCGGCAGGTCCGACTGGTATACGTCCGCCTTCACCCACACCGTGCTCAGGTCGGTGAGCGTGTACAGGGCCTCGCCCTGCTGCACGTACTGCCCTTCCGTGACCCGCCGCTCGGTGACGATGCCGCTGGCCGGCGAGTGGACGGTCACCTGCACCTTGGGCTGGGCCGAGTGCTCGATCTCCGCGATCTGCTTGGGGCCGATGTCCCACAGCTCCAACCGCCGCCGCGCCGCGGTCACCAGCTCCTCCGCCTGCTCGCGGGCCGCCGGCGAGGAAGCTCCCAGCCGCTCGCGGTTCTCCAGAGCCAGCTTGTACTCCTCGGCGGTAGCAAGCAGGTCGGGGCTGTAGATGAGCGCGATGGGCTGGCCGCGTCCCACGCTCTGCCCGGTGTAGGAGACGTACAGCTTGTCGATCCGGCCGCCGACCCGGGCGCTCACCGTCGCCAGTTGCGTCTCCGCTTCCTCCACCCGGCCGACCGCCGTGAAGCCCCGCAGCAGTGTCTGCGGACGCACCTCGGCGGTCCGCACTCCGGCAGCGGCCTGCTCCTCCGCGCTCAACTCCACCGCCCCCAGTTCCTCGCCCGCGGCGGCCGCGGGAGCGGAGTGGTCGTGACCCTCGCCGGCGGGAACCGCTGCCACCGGCGCCGGCGGCGGCGCCGCGTGGCGCGCGCTGCCGGTCGCCAGGTACAACACCGCCGCCAGCGCCAATCCCAAGCCCAGTCCCATGAACGTGAACTTCTTCTCTCTCCCGGTCATTGCCGTTCCTCCGTTGTGGATTTTCGTTACAGTTTTCAAACCAAGCGCCGGCCCGATTCGGCATCGAACAGCCGGACATGGTCGAGCTTCGGCCAGAGATCGACGCGGGCGCCCGGCCGCAGATCGAGGCGCTCGGTGATCACGCTGCACAGCTCGGCCTGGCCGAAGCGCGAGAAAACCAGCGTGTTCGCGCCGGTCGGCTCGATGACGTGGACCTC
>CAYTPH010000088.1:0-9856 GCA_964439635.1 uncultured Terriglobales bacterium | reverse complement strand
GACCACAGCGGTGAACTCGCAACCGCCGTAATAGCGCTTGCCGGGGTAGCCCTCGGCGTACTTGTTGGTGAAGACGGAGCCGGCGGCCTCCAGGACAGCCTCGCTGACGAAGTTCTCGCTGGCGATGAGCTCCAGGCCTTCGTGCTGGCGGCGGACCTCGTTATCAATGGCCTGGGAGATTTCGGGATCGACTTCGCCGAGGGGGCGGGACATGCGGGAGTTCTTCATGAGAGCACCTGAGGCGCAAAGCGCACAGGCCAGTGTAAGCCAAGCACCCTCGCAAGAGGAATGGCGTCATCCTGAGGGCCTTCAGGCCCGAAGGACCTCGCGTGCACCATCGGTGCTCTGAGTGCGCGCGAGATCCTTCGGCGCTAAAGCGCCTCAGGAGGACGCCAATCTGCTTTGGCGCCGGCGGTGCCCCTAGCTCCGCGGGCGACTGGCGGGCGGCACCACGTTGTTCAGCCGCAGGTAGACCGCCATCTGGCCGTAATGGTCCATGTTGTGGAACAGAATCAGGTTGGCCATGGCCAGGCGCGTCATCTTGTTGCCGAAGGGCGAGTCGATGGGCTCGTTCAGGTTGGCGTCGGTGATGGCGTCCATGGCTTTGTGGGCCTTGGCGAAGGAATCCTTCAGCAGGGAGAGCGCCTCGTCGCGGGTCTTCACGTTGGGAAGACTCTTGACGATGTCGTCGACCACGTAAGGGGATTTTTCGCCGGAGATGGCGGCGGCCAGGGCGGTGGTGGCGGCGGCCAGGTGCTTCACCTGCTCGGCGAAGGTGCGGCTGTCGCCGGCAGCGCCGGCCCCGGCGGGCTTGAAGTCGAACTTGTCGGCGGGCATGGCCTCAGCGGCACCGACCACCTGCTTCTCGATGCTGCCGAGCTGGCGGTGAAAGGTGGAACTGGTGGTGGGCGGCGCGTCCTTGGGCTTTTCGGCAGCCTGCTGCGCGGCGACGCCGATCGCCAGCATGCAGACGATCAGCAGCGACAGAATGGTCCGGTTCATCTCTGGGGCTCCTCTCTGATTTGTCCTAGATGGGCGGCTGACATCCTAGCAGCCTCTTTGCCTGGCCTGGGAACGGACAGGGACGAAGCACCGGATGCGCGGGAGAGGTGGCTGGATTCAGGCTTGACAATGTGTAACTGTTTGGTTACATTTTGGAGACTGTGGCGTCGAAGACATCGGTGGCGGTGTACCGGGCGGTGTCGGACCCGACGCGGCGGGCGATGCTGGATTACCTGCGCGGCGGGCCGCAGACGGTGAATGCGATCGCAGCGCGCTTCCCCATCAGCCGGCCGGCGGTGTCGAAGCACCTGCGGGTGCTGCGGCAGGCACGGTTGCTGGCGGACGAGCGGCGCGGCCGGCAGCGTCTGCACCGGCTGAATCCCGAGCCGCTGCGCGAGCTGGACCGCTGGCTGACGCAGTACAAGTGTTTCTGGCAGGCCAGCCTGGAGCGGCTGAAGGCCCACGTGGAAGCGGACCCCGACGGTCCAGAGGAATAGGAGAGAACGATGGTGCGAGTCTGGTCGGAGAAGGATGCGGTGCTGGGCGAGCTGGAGATCGCGGCGCCGGTGGAGCGCGTGTTCCGGGCGATCACCGACCCGCGGGAACTGGCGGCCTGGTGGGGCGCCGAGGGCGTGTACCGCTGCGAGACCTGGAAGATGCCGCTCCAGGCCGGAGGCGAGTGGCGCTGCGAAGGGCACAACGCGGACGGCGCGCCCTTCCACGTCGGCGGCGAGGTGGTCGAGGTGGACCCACCGCACCTGCTGGTCTACAGCTGGAAGCCGAGCTGGGATGTGGGCGTGCCGCCCACGCTGGTGCGATGGGAACTGTCGGCGCATGGCAGCGGCACGCGGCTGTGCATCCGGCACACCGGCTTCGGCGACAACCTGGAGCTGGCCAAGGGCTACGAAGGGGGCTGGCCGCGGGTGCTGGGCTGGCTGGAGGAACACATGCAGTCGCGAGCTGCAGTGAATTAGCGGAGGATGGCATGAAGAGCATGTTGGGATTGGGGATCATGATGGTGCTGGCGACCAGCTCGCTGGCGCAAGTGGCGGCGCTGGACCGGAGTATCGAGAAAGAAGTCGTGGTGGACGGGTCGCTGAAGGAGGTGTGGGAGGCGTGGACCACCAACGAGGGCGCACACACCTTCTTCTCGCCGCACACCAACATCAGCGCCGAGCTGGGCGCGCCGTACGAGATCTACTTCGGGGCCGACCAGCCGTACGGCCGCAAGGGCAGCGAGGGCTGCCAGGTGCAGGCCCTCGTGCCGCAGAAGCTGTTCGCCTTTACCTGGAACGCGCCGCCGCAGTTCCCCACCATCCGGGAGCCGGAACTGCACACGGTGGTGTACCTGCGCTTCGAGGAGGTCGGACCGAAGAAGACCAAGGTGCGCTTCAGCCAGCGCGGCTGGGGCGAGGGCGGGGAGTGGGACCAGGTGTACGCCTACTTCGAGAACGCCTGGGACATCGTGCTGGGGCGGCTGAAGCACCGCTTCGCGCACGGCCCCATCGACTGGAAGAACCCGCCGGCGAAGACCGAGTCGTTCGCGGTCCAGCCGCAGCAGCGCAGCGCGTTACTTCCCTTCTAGGGCGGTGATCTTGTCGACGCGGCGCTGGTGGCGGCCGCCGCCGAACTTGGTCTTCACGAAGGTCTCGACGATGTGCATGGCGGTGGATTCGTCGAGGATGCGGGCGCCGACGGCGACCACGTTGGCGTCGTTGTGCTCGCGGCTGAGGCGAGCCTCGTTGGGGGTGGTGACGTTGGCGGCGCGCACCCCCGCCACCTTGTTGGCGGCGATGGACATGCCGATGCCGCTGCCGCAGATCAGCACGCCGAAATCGGCCTTCTTGCCGGCAACCTCGCGGCCCACCTGGGCGGCGAAGTCGGGGTAGTCCACGCTGTCGTTGGAGAGCGTGCCCTTGTCGTCCACCTCGATACCCTGCTGGGTGAGGCGGGTCTTGATCTTCTCTTTCAGTTCGAAGCCGGCGTGGTCGGCGCCCAGGGCGATTCGCATGGGCACATTGTAAACGCGGGCTTCCCGCCGCTGCACGCAGAGAATCCACCACGGAGGCACGGAGCACCCCTTTTTTGTTTCTGGTCTTTCCGTGCCTCCGTGGTGAGATCTTGTCTTTTGCACGCGCCGTCCGGGGCTTGTGGTGAGGCGGTTTTCGGCAGATAATCACGCGCGCGGAACCCCGAAAAGAGGTGCACCATGGCGACCCCGGCAAGCGGCGAAGTCCAGGAAAAACAGGAGAAGCAGGCGCCGAAGCACATCCTGTTCGACACCAGCACGTTCGCGGCGAAGATCACGATGAACCATCCGCCCTACAACGTGCTGACCGTGCCCATGATGGTGGAGATGGCGGAGGCCATCGAGAGCCTGAACGGGCGCGGGGACATCAAGGTGATCGTGCTGGAGTCGTCGCAGACCACGTTCTCGGCCGGGATCGGGCTGGAGGATTCCAAGGCCGACCGGGTGTTCCAGACGCTGGACGCCTTCAACCGCGTCTTCCAGGCGATCCGCGAGATCTCCAAGCCGCTGCTGGTGGTGGTGAACGGGCCGGCGATCGGCGCGGGGTCGGAGCTGGTGGCCTTCGGTGACATGGTGATCGCCACCAACAAGGCCAAGTTCGCCCAGCCGGAGGTGAAGCTGGGCGTCTTCCCGCCGTTCGCGGCGGTGATGCTGCCGCAGCTGATCGGGCCGAAGAAGACCTACGAGATGATCCTGACCGGCGAGGCCATGACCGCGGAGGAGGCGTTCTCGCACGGGTTCGTGAACCGGTTGGTGAACGAGGCGGACCTGAAGAAGACGGTGGACGAGGTGCTGGCACGCATCGGGCAGTTCAGCGCCCCGGTGCTGGAGATGACGAAGAAGGTGATCGGCAGCTCGCTCGGCCTGCCGCTGGCCGATGCCATGAAGAAATCCCACGACCTCTACTTGAACCAGCTCATGGACCTGGAAGACGTCCAGGAAGGGCTGCGGGCGGTGCTGGAGAAGCGCAAGCCGGTGTGGAAGAACAAGTAAATCGTTGCCAGTTGTCGGTTGTCAGTTGTCAGTTGCAGGGGGTGACGTAAAGGGAGAGGAGAACCTCATGCCCCCGACGTATCGTGACCTGAGGGTCTGGCAGAAGGCCATGCAGCTGGTGACGGATGTCTACGCTGCCACGAACGGCTTCCCGCGTCGCGAAACCTTTGGTATCACCAGCCAGATGCGTAGCGTTGCCATTTCAGTGCCCAGCAACATCGCCGAAGGCCAGGGCCGCCGCCTTCCGCGCGAATTCCGCCACTTTCTACGCACCTCGCGCGGCTCACTTCTCGAACTGGAAACCCAGCTTCAGATTGCGCAGAAACTAGGCTACCTGAACCAGATCGACGCAGAGCACCTGCTTTCATCGACCGTGGAAGTGGGCCGGATGTTGAATGGGCTGATCGCCTCGCTCCAAGATCGCAAATCGCCGCCGCGAGCAACTGACAACCGGCAACTGGCAACTGGCAACGAGTTTAGAACGCTGTGTCGAAGAAGCGGCAGAGGTGCCAGGCGTCCATGTACTTGAACGGGGTCTCGCCGGTGACGTAGTGGCCGCAGGGAAGGATGGCGGTGCGGTGGTCGCAGCCGTGGCGGGCGAACTCGGCCACCACCTGGCGGGAGAACTCCGGCAGGAAGGTGAGGTCGTAGGTGGCGTAGACCACGAGCGACTTCTTGGGATAGCGGCAGAACTTGTCGAAGTAGCTCATGGGACTGATGGAGCGCCAGCAGTCGCGCAGCTGGTCGAGGTTGATGGCCTGCTCCACGCTGGCGCGGACGTGGCGGGTGCTCTGGCCGGTCCAGACGACGTCCGCGAAATACGTCGAGGCGTGGTTGAAGGCGTTGGCCTGCAGGCGCGGGTCGTGGGCGCTGGCGATGAAGGCGTAGCAGGAGCCCAGGCTGGTGCCGAGGATGCCCAGGTGCGAGTAGCCCTGCTGCTGCAGCCAGTCGAGGCAGCAGCGGACCTCGAGGATGCCCTGGCGGGCGGCGTCGATGGTGCGGCCGACGTTGGCGGAGACGGCGTAGTCGGCGCGCTCCAGGCCGGCGGGCGTGCGCACGTCGTGGTAGGGCATGCTGAGGCGCAGCGCGGCGATGCCCATGAAGTTCAGGATGCGGCACAGGGCGTTGTGACCACCGGCGTCGGAGTTCCACTGCGGCAGCACCACCACGGCGCGCCGGCCACGGGCCGGGAACCAGCGGGCGTTGGCCAGGTTGTTCTCCGGGTGCGGCGTCACCACCGGCGAAGTGAAGCGCAGGTACTCCGCCGGCTTGTGCTCCGCCTGAAAGTATTTCCCTTCCCTGTCGCGCACCGGCGGCGGCACGCGGCGCTCCAGGCGGAAGTCGGTGGGCGTGCGGTAGGAGTAGAAGGCGTCGCTGTGGGCGACGATCTCGCGGTTCAGGTCGTGGAAGAAGCGCGCCAGGTCGCCATCGGGATGGACGGGGCCGGTGCCGTTGCGCGAAGGCCAGCCCTGGACCCACTCAGTCCCCCACTCGAAGGGGCGCACGACGCGGTTGGTATCGCGCGTGGTGAGACGGGTCTCCCACTCGTACATCCATTTGGCGTAGCGCTGGCGCATGGGAAGCTAGAAATATAACAAGCTGCCAGCGGTCCTCGCCAGCAGCGCTGCCGTCTCATCGATCCCATCCCGGGCGTAGCGAGGGAGCCCTGCCCTCGCGAAGCAGTTGGGTCCGGGTAGGGATTCCTCGCTCGCTCGAAATGTCTTGAAAAAGCCGTTCGTAAGAAGGAGCCCGGCTAATCCACGAACTTTCGTGGCACCCGTTTGGAGATGGCGCTCCACCGCCGAGGATAGGGACGCCACCGAGAAAGACCCGCCACTCTAATCTACAAATTTCCTCGGCACGCGCTTGGAGATGGCGCACAGGATCTCGTAGGGGACGGTGCCGCAGAGCTGGGCGTGCTCGAAGGGCGTGATGGAGCCGTGGCCGCTGGCGCCGAGGACCGTGACCTCGTCGCCGAGCTCGACGTTGGGGATGGCGGTGACGTCGATGATGGTGAGGTCCATGGCGACGTTGCCGACGATGGGGGCGCAGGCGTCGCGCACGATGACCCGGCCCTTCGAGGACAGGTGGCGGTTGAGGCCGTCGGCGTAGCCGATGGGCAAGGTGGCGATGCGCGCGGGCGCCCTGGTCACGTAGGCACCGGAGTAGCCGATGGCCTGACCGGCGGGAACGTCGCGCAGCGCCAGCACCCGCGTCTTCCAGGTGAGCGCCGGCTTCAGGCGCGCCTGGTAGCTGTCGTGGGGGAGAGGGCCGTTCGCGGAGGTCAGCGCCGGGTAATAACCGTAGAGCGAGAGGCCGGGGCGGACGAAGTTCATCCAGCTCTGCGGGCGGGAGGCAACGGCGGCGGAGTTGGCGATGTGCAGCAGCTCGGGCGTCAGGCCGGCTTCGTTGACCATGCCGCGGGCACGCTCGAATTGGGCCATCTGTGCGTCCACATCGCGGGCGCCGATGACGTCGGCGGAGGCCAGGTGGCTGAAGAAGCCCTCGGTGTGGACATGCTTCGCGGCGTGCAGGCGACGCGCGATCTCCGGCAGTTCGGCCATACTGCAGCCCAGGCGGGCCATGCCGGTGTCCACCTTCAGGTGGACGCGGATGCTCTCGCCGCGGCGCTCGCCGGCCTGCTCGAGCTGCTCCACGTGCTCGTGGCTCCAGATGGTGGGGGTGAGGTGGTGCTGGAAGAGCGCGTCTTCCTCGCCGGGAAAGAAGCCGGCCATGACCAGGATGCGGCCGGTGACGCCGGCCTCGCGCAGCAGCATGCCTTCGTGGGTGGAGGTGACGCCGAACCACTGCGCGCCTTCCGCCTCGAGGGCGCGGGCGCAGGCCTGGGCGCCGTGTCCGTAGGCGTCGGCCTTGACCACGGCACAGACGGTGACGGCGGGCGACACGAAATCCTGGATGGAGCGGAAGTTCAGGCGCAGGCGGCGCGCCGAGACCTCGGCCCATGTGCGGCGGAAGATCATTTGTGAGCGGGGAGGATCGCGTGAGCGTTGAGCACGATGTCGCCGATTATAGAGTCGCTAGTCGCCAGTCGCTAGTCGCTCGCGGGGCACGGCCGGGGCGGCTGTGCCACAGGCTACTGCTGGGACATGCGGGAGGCGAGTTCGTCCTCGAATTCCGTGGTGATCAGGCGGCCCTCGCGCTTGAAGGTCAGGTAGTGCCAGGCCCACTGCAGCATGACGGCAAGGCGGTTGCGGAAGCCGATGAGCCAGAAGATGTGCACCACGAGCCAGGTGATCCAGGCGGGCAGGCCGGAGAGGCGAAGGCGGCCGAAGTCGGCGACGGCGGCGGCGCGGCCGATGGTGGCCAGGTTGCCGTAGTCCTTGTAATGGAAGGAACGGCGCGCGGTGCCGGTCATGTCGGCGAGGATATTGCGGGCGGCGGTGGCGCCCTGCTGCATGGCGACCTGGGCGACGCCGGGAAGCCAGCGGCCACGCTCGTCCTTGAGCGCAGCCAGGTCGCCGATGACGAAGACGTGGCGGTGGCCGGGGATGCTGAGGTCCGGCTCCACCAGCACGCGCCCGGCGCGGTCGGCCGGGGCGCCGAGCATCTTCCCCAGGGGTGAGGCTTGCACGCCGGCGGCCCAGAGGATGACGGCCGCGGGCAGCGCGGTGTCGCCGATAAGCACGGCGTCGGAGAGCAGGCCGGTGACCAGGGTATTGGTGCGCACCTCGACGCCCAGCTCCTTCAGCTGCTCCTGGGCGCTGCGGGAGAGGTCCTCGGGATAGGAGGGCAGGATGCGGGGCCCGCCTTCGAGCAGGAGGATGCGGGCGGCTGCGGGATCGATGAAACGAAAGTTCTGCGAGAGGGCGCGGTGAGCGATCTCGGCCAGCGCGCCGGCTAATTCGACGCCGGTGGGGCCGCCGCCGATGATGACGAAGTTGAGCGGCCGTGGCGGCTTGGCGGCGGCAGCGTCGCGTTCGGCCACTTCGTAGGCCATGAGCACGCGGCGGCGCATCTCGAGCGCATCCTCCAGGGTCTTGAGTCCGGGGGCGATGGGCTCCCACTCGGGATGTCCGAAATACGAGTGGCGGACGCCGGCGGCGAGGATGAGGTAGTCGAAATCCAGGTCGAGCTGCGCCAGCTTGACCTTCCTCGCCACCACGTCGAAACCCATCACCTCGCCGAGCAGCACCTCGACGTTGCGGGCGTGGCGCAAGATGTGGCGGATGGGGGAGGCAATGTCGGCGGGCGAGAGCGCGGCGGTGGCCACCTGGTAGAGCAGCGGCTGGAAGGTGTGGTGGTTCTTGCGGTCCACCAGGGTGACGCGGACCGGCTTGTTGGCCAGGGCCTTGGCGGCGTAGAGGCCGCCAAAGCCGCCACCGATGATGACTATGTGCGGGATTTGGGATCGGGCCAAGAAAAGATTCTAACCGCAGAGGACGCCCAGTCACCCCGGCGCGCCAAAATCGGGCGCGCCGGGGACCCCGACGAAACCCCGAGGAGGGCGCAGAGAACAGCAGGGCCCTCGACTACGACGCTGCCCCGCGGTTCGGGGCAGCGTCTTCGCTCGGGATGACAAGCGTTGCGCTACGGCGTTTCGGCGACGGGCCGGCGGCTGCGCGGCTTGCCGGCGATGGGCAGCAGGGCGGCGATATCCACGGTATCGGCCGGCCAGGTGAAGATGTCCTCCGGGTTGAGCGCCTCGTCCATGTAGCGGTAGGCGCGCAGCAGCGGCTCGAAATAGAGCATGCCGTTGTGTTGGTCCACGGTGAAGCGGGACAGGACAGCCTCAGGGATGGGTTTGTCCCAGCTCTCGTGGCCGAAGTGCATGGCCAGGACCTCGCGCAATTGCTCGGGATCGTTGGCCAGGTAGCAGGTGGGGACAGCGCACCAGGAAAGTTCGAGCAGGGCGCTGAGCACCCCGCGGTCGTGCAGGTTGAGGCCGGAGAGCCATACCGGCCGGAACGGCATGTGCTTGTGAGGACCGCCGGAGAACTGCGGTACCACCGGAACGTAGGCCATCTTCATCGAGCGTAACCTCGCGAGGGAGTTTTCGAGGCCCGGGCCCAACCTTCTCTGACGTATGCACCACCCCTGGTGCTACCCGGCCGGGCGTCATTCTCTTTCACCCAGCCCGGCGGCACTGTTTGCTAGTCAATGATTCCGGATCAATAGCCCTCCGCCAGGTTCTCGAAACGGGTGGAGCTCTTTATGAATGCCATCTTCACCGTCCCCGTTGGCCCGTTCCGCTGTTTTCCGATGATGAGTTCCGCGACCCCCTGCAGGTCGGGGTCGTCCTGCTTGTAAACCTCCTCGCGAAAGATGAAGGCGACCAGGTCGGCGTCCTGCTCGATGGAGCCGGACTCGCGGAGATCCGCCAGCTGGGGGCGATGGTCGCCGCCGCGGCTTTCCGGGGCGCGGCTGAGCTGGGAGAGCGCCACCACGGGCACGCGCAGCTCCTTGGCCAGCGCCTTGAGGCCGCGGGAGATGGCCGAGACTTCCTGGGTGCGGTTCTCGAAGCGCCTGCCGCCGCTGGCCGGCGAGGCCGACATGAGCTGCAGGTAGTCCACGATGATGAGGTCGAGGCCGCGCTGGGCCTGCTGCAGGCGGCGGGCCTTGGCGCGCATCTCGTGCAGGGAGATGCCGGGGGTGTCGTCGATGAAGATGGGCGCCTCGGCCAGGCGGCCCAGGGCGTCGGCAAGCTTGCCGAAATCGTCGCGGCCGAGGAAGCCGGTGCGCAGCTTGTGCGAGTCCACGCGCGCGTGCGAGCACAGCATGCGCAGCAGCAGGGCCTCGCGCGACATTTCCAGGGAGAAGACGCCGACCACCTTCTTGTCCATGACGGCGACGTTCTCGGCGATGTTCATGGCG
>CAYTPH010000087.1:8728-9889 GCA_964439635.1 uncultured Terriglobales bacterium | reverse complement strand
TAGGTCGCGGGCTTCGGCCACCGCGTCTATCAAACGGAAGACCCGCGGGACACGCACCTGCGCTCGATGTCGCAGGACCTGGGGCGCTCGAGCGGCAATCCCAAGTGGTTCGAGATGTCGCGCAAGATCGAGGAATACATCAACAAGGAGAAGAAGCTGAACGCCAACGTCGACTTCTACTCTGCCTCGACCTACACCACGCTGGGCATCGACATCGACCTGTTCACGCCCATCTTCGCGGTGTCGCGCATCAGCGGGTGGACGGCACACGTGCTGGAGCAGTTCGAGGACAACCGGCTGATCCGGCCGCGGGCGGAGTACGTCGGACCGCAGCATCCCGCCCCCTATGTCCCCATGGATCGCCGATAGGTTTCGACGAAAGCAAAGGCGCAGCCGATCGGCTGCGCCTTTCGTCGTTTGCAGCGCTGGGGCGCCGGTGCTCCACGGTCAGCCGCGGACGGTGAGCACCGGGCAGTGCGCGTGAGCGATCACCTGGTGCGCCGTCGCCCAGGCCAGGTGGGTGGCGGCCCAGGCATGGGCGGTCGGGTGGACGCCGGTGACGATCAGATCGGCACGGCGTCGCTCCGCATCGCGCAGGATGACCTCCGCGGGCGCGCCGAAGGCCACCTCGCACTCGATCTTGCAGGTTGCGTCCTCCGGGACCAGCGCGTGCAGCTCGCGCAGGCACTCGGCTTCCATCGGCTCCAGCGAGGCCACGGGGATCTCGCCGGGGATGGAGAGCGCGTGCAGCAGGACCAGCCGCGCCTGGTGCTGTTCCGCGATCGCCAGGGCGTAGGGCAGCGCATGCACCGAGCCGGTGAGGAACTCGGTGGCGAAGAGAACCATTCCGATCGCCTCCGTGATGCGGGGCGGGACGGCAGGGCCGACGGTCAGGACGGGGCAGGGCGACAGCCGCATGATCTGCTCGGCGACCGAGCCCATCACCAGCTTGCGGATGCCGCCGCGGCCGTGGGTTCCCACCACGATCAAGTCGGCCTTGGTGTCGGCGAGCATGCGTGAAAGGACGTCCCAGAACTCTCCTTTCTCCACCAGCTTCTCGTGGGGCAGGTCCTTGAGCAGCTCGGAGCGGGACAACTCCTCCATGTCCTCGAGCGCGTCACGCAGGTCCGACTCACGGTCGCCCGCGATCGCTCGAATCCC
>CAYTPH010000087.1:4326-8718 GCA_964439635.1 uncultured Terriglobales bacterium | reverse complement strand
GTCACGCAGGTCAGTGGCCTGCTCGGGGGGCGGGGGCTCGACCGGGATCTCGAGCCGAGCATCGGGCGGCACCACGTGGGCCAGGAACAGGCGCGCGTGGTTGTCGCGGGCGAAGGTGGCGGCGTAGGGCAGGGCGGCTTGCGAGCAGTCGGAGAAATCGGTTGCGAACAGGATGGTGTTGAGGGCAATGCGGGACTTGGCTTCCACCAACGGCATGGGGCACCTCCAGCCGGACTGGGGAATGATCTACCTCTGACGCTATGCCGGACGAGAGCGGAGCGCAGTGACTGGAGTCACGCCTCGCTGTGAGAACCGCACCGCCACATCCGGACGGCCGCCAGGGCGGTGATCAGCACGATGGCCGCCAGCGAGCCGAGGCAGAGGATGCACCAGGTGGCGAGCACGTAGGCCTCGATGTAGGTGAGATAGAGGGAGAATCCCAGCCCGATCAACGCTCCCAGCAGCAGCAGTGCCGCGGCAGTCCGCGACCTCAAGAACGTCAGCACCAGCAGGGCCGCGTACCCGGCCAGCCCGATGGCAGCGACGGGAATGCCCTGGAAACGGGCGTAGACGCTGTGGTTGACCACATCGCAGTTGAAGTCTTCCCCGAAGGAGCAGTACTCGGTGGGCGACTCCTTGTAGTGGTTGAACAGGGAGATCCCCGACAGGGCGAGGCCAGTCACCGCCAGGATCGCCAGCGCGATCTTCATGGAAGCTTGCAGCCGGTGCGGCGCGACAGTTCCTCGAAGGTCAGCATGCCTTCCTTGCGCTCGCCGTTGGCGAAGATCCAGGTGGGTGTACGCACGATGTTGAGCCGGGTGCACTCCTCGGTGCGCTGCCGCGTGCCTTTGACCGCGCACTCGACGTAGGTGACGTGCTTCCAGGCGTCTCCGAAAAGCTTTTTCTGGTCGTCGCAATGGGTACACCAGAAGGCGCCATACATGACCGCCTTCTTCTCCGTCAGGCACTGAGCGAACCGCTCCATCGGGGTGACGGCCTTGGAGTCGGCGCAGGCGGTGGGCAGGCAGAGGACGAAGGCGACCAGCAGGAGGATGGCGGTGGAGCGCATGTTGGTGGACTCTCCCGGCACGATGCTACTCCGATTATGGGCGCCCGGATGCGCGATTTCCAGTGCCTGGTGCGAGCGTACAATAGCCCCATGCGCAGGATCTATCTGGACAACAACGCCACCACGCCGCTGCTGCCGCAGGTGCTGGAGGCCATGCGGCCGTACTACCTGGAGCACTTCGGGAACGCGTCCTCCATCCACCGGCACGGACAGCAGGCGAGGGCGGCGGTGGAGCGGGCGCGGGAGACGGTGGCGGAGATGATCAATGCCCGCCCGGCGGAGGTCGTGTTCACCTCGGGCGGGACCGAGGCCGACAACCTGGCGCTGTTCGGCGTGTGTGCCGCCGGGGACCACCTGATCGTCAGCTCGATCGAGCACCATGCCGTGCTGCATGCCGCCAAAGCGCTCAGCGAGCGGGGGTGCGAGCTGACCATCGTCCCCGTGGACGGGCGCGGAGTCCTGGACCCGGATGAGGTGCGCAGAGCCCTCCGGCCGAACACCAAGCTGATCTCGGTGATGATGGCCAACAACGAGACCGGAGTGCTGCAAGCGGTAGAGGAGATCGGGCGGATCGCCGCGGAGGCGGACGTGTACTTCCACACCGACGCAGTGCAGGCCGCCGGGAAGGTGCACATCGACGTCAAGCGCATCGGCTGCGACCTGCTCTCCATCGCCGGCCACAAGATGCACGCCCCCCAGGGCACAGGGGCGCTCTACGTTCATCGCGGCACGGTCCTGCAGCCGCTGTTCTACGGAGGCACGCACGAACGCTCGCGCCGGGCCGGCACGGAGAACCTGGCGGGCATCGTGGGCCTGGGAAAGGCGGCGGAGATCGCGCGGGAGTCGCTGGAGAGCGGCGGCGTCGCCCGCCTAGGTTCGCTTCGCGACCGGCTGGAGACCACCATCCAGGCGCAGGTCGAACGAGTGGAGGTGAATGGCGGAGGTGCGCCGCGCGTCCCCACCACCACCAATCTTTCGTTCGATTTCATCGAAGGCGAAGCCATGGTGATCGCCCTCGACTTGAAGGGGGTGGCGGTCTCGACCGGCGCCGCCTGCTCCTCGGGTGCCATCGACCCTTCGCACGTCCTGACCGCGATGGGGCTGCCCCCGGAGCGGGCCCGCGGCAGCATCCGCTTCAGCCTGGGCAAGCAGAACACGGCAGAGGACCTGGACTACGCCCTTTCCGTGGTCCCGGAGACGGTGGCGCGCCTGCGCGAGCTCTCCCCAGCGTACAAGCCAAGCCATTAGCTGGCAGCCCTTAGCCTTTAGCTTGAGCGGCTATAATGGAGCTAGCGGTATTCGATCCCAAACACTCCGCAAGCCGCTTCTTTAGCGGCTTGTTCGTCTTTCGGAGCGAAACCAGCTAAGGGCTGATGGCTGCTTCTCCCACTATCGCGGTGGCCATGTCGGGCGGTGTGGACTCCTCCACCGTCGCGGCCCTGCTGCGCGCCGAGGGGCACACCGTGGTCGGCCTGACCATGCAGCTCTGGAACCAGCGGCGGCTGGCGGGGCGAGAGGGCATGCCGGAGGCCGTGCAGGGGCGCTGCTGCTCGATCGACGACGTTTACGACGCCCGCCGGGTGGCCGAGCAGCTCGGTATCCCCTATTACGTGGTGAACTACGAGCGGCAGTTCGAGGATAAGATCGTGCGGCCGTTCGTCCAGGAGTACCTGTCGGGCCGCACGCCCATCCCCTGCACCTTGTGCAACAACCACGTGAAGTTCGAGCAGTTCATGGTCACCGCCCGGCAGATCGGGGCAGAGACCCTGGCCACCGGCCACTACGCTCGCATCGAGCACGACGCGGAGCGTGACCGCTGGCGGCTGCTCCGGGCCGTGGACCAGGGGAAGGACCAGAGCTACTTTCTGTTCGGCCTGACCCAGGAGCAGCTCAGCCGCACCCGTTTCCCGCTGGGCGGGATGCGCAAGACCGAGGTCCGCGAGCTGGCGAAGAAGCACGGGCTGGCGCTGGCGGAGAAGCCGGACTCGCAGGAGATCTGCTTCGTCCCCAACGGCGACTACAAGCAGTTCCTCGACGCGTACATGGCGGAGCAGGGCCAGCAACTCCCGGACACCTCCGGCGAGCTGGTGACGCCGGAGGGGAAGGTCATCGGGGGGCACTCCGGGATCCACAACTTCACCGTGGGGCAGCGCAAGGGCCTGGGGGTCGCCACCGGGTCGCCGCTCTACGTGCTGCAGATCCGCGGCGACCAGCGGCAGGTCGTGGTCGGCGAAGGGGAGCAACTGCTCTCCCGCAGCCTCCGCGCCCGCAACCTGAACTGGATCGCCGTGGCCGATCTGCGGGAGCCGTTGCGAGTGGAGTGCAAGATCCGCAACCGGCATCAGCCTGCCCCGGCGATGGTGGAAAGGTCCGGCGCGGACGAGGTCACCGTGATCTTCGACGAGCCGCAGCGGGCGATCACGCCCGGCCAGGCCGCGGTCTTCTACCAGGATGACGTGGTGGTGGGCGGGGGCTGGATCTGCTGAGTCGTCAGCTTGAGAGCAGAAAAAGACGAGAGGCAGCGTTCTCGCGCTGCCTCCTGATTCTGCTGACGACTGCCGACTAAATGAACAGTTCTTCGTCCTGCGTCTGCTGGGCGGACCCACGCCGGCGCAGGCCGAAGTAAGCGGCGATGCCGGCGCTCAGACCCTGGGCCAGCCCCGCCACTTGGCGCACCGGCGACATCACCGAATGCTGCACGACCTCCGTAGTCTCCTCGACCTTATCCAGGGTGCGGCTGACCATCTCGTCGGCGCGGATGACTTGCAGCCGGGCGCGGTCGACGATGTCGTTGACGGCGCCGTCGAGCCGCTCCATCTGGCCGCGCAGGCGGGTAGTGGTTTCGGCCAGGTTGGAGGTGATGACCTCCATCTTGCCGCGCGAGTCGGCCAGAATGGCGTTCGCGGTGTCGAGCATGGGGACAGCGCGCTGCTGGATCTCGGCGGCCATGCTCTCCAGTCGTGACGCGGTCTTGCGCAGGCTGACCGCCATCACGGTCAAGACCACGAGTTGCAGCACGACGGCGACGGCCGTTGCCGCGATGAAGATTTTCAACCAGGGATCCATTTCTGCTCCACGATGGGCGGGCCTCCCCGCCCACCGCACCGACACTCTCAAAGCGGCCTAGGACTTCTTGCCGGCGCCTTCGCTGGTGGCCTCGCGGTATGCCTGCCGCCCGGCTTCCACCGCCTGCACGAACTGGTCTTTCTGTTTGCCATAGACCTCGCGGCCCCGGTCCACCCACTCGCCTGCCTGCTCGCGGGCGCGGCGCGCCTGGGTGTTCATGTAGTCGCGGCCCTCCTCCGCCTTCTCGCGCAGGATGC
>CAYTPH010000087.1:0-4316 GCA_964439635.1 uncultured Terriglobales bacterium | reverse complement strand
ACCCGACTTGGGGGCGTACAGGACACCCAGCAGGGCGCCCACGCCGATGCCCGCCAGGAACCAGGCAAATCCACTTCCACGATCTTCCGCCATAAGTACCTCCAAGGGCTGAACCCAAACCCGGTCATGGTAACACCGCGGTTTTGCTTATACAAACGCGCGGAAGTTCAGGGCTTCTGGGTCGGCCGCAGCACGATCTCGCTGGTGAACGCTTGGGGCGCCTGCGTGACCAGCATGGCGACCACGTGGGCGACATCGTCCGGCTGCAGCATCTTGCTGGGGTCCTTGCCGGCATGGGGGCTCAGGTCGGTGACGGTCGAGCCCGGGCACACCACGGAGACGCGGATGTTGTGCGCCCGCAGTTCCTCAGCGACCGAGTACGACAGCCCGTTCAAGCCCCACTTGGAGGCGGCGTAGGCAGCGCCGTTGGGCAGCGCGTTCTTCCCGGCGATGGAGGAGATGTTGATGATGTGCCCGGTGCGGGCGCGGACCATCATGGGCGCGAAGGCGCGGATGCAGTAATAGACGCCGCGCAGGTTCGTATTCAGGACGGCGTCCCAGCTTGCGGGGGGCATCTGGTGCAGGGGACCGCCGAAACCACCGATGCCGGCGTTGTTCACGAGGACATCGGCACGATGGAAGGTGCTCTCCACCTCTGCGGCCAGGGATTCGACGGAGCGCAGGTCGGTCACGTCGCACTCGACGGCACGGCAGCGCCCGCCCGCCCGGATGATGGCCGCTTCCGTCGTTCGCAGCGGGGCGGAACTGCGGCCGGCGACCACCACGAACATGCCCATCTTCGCCAGCCGCCGAGCGATGGCGGCGCCGATGCCGCGTCCGCCGCCGGTGACCACAGCGACCTGGCCGTTATCCTGACCGTCCATGTCTCCCGCCTCGCTCCCCTGATTTCGCGCTGGCAAACATCCAGCCACACGCTCGGAGGCATCCAAGTAACAGGGAAAAGGGTAACATCCGGGCACAGCTTGCTTTAGGTCGGCCTGGGTTCTTATAATCCGCTGACCTCTCCGCTTGCCCTGTTCTTGGTTCAGGGTGGCGCGGGGTGATGTCGTTCTGGCCTCCGCAAGGGCGCTGGTCATGCTGTACCCGGTGTGCCGTCCGGTACCGGACGAGTTCCTACTTCCCGTAGTAATCCGAGGAGCTTCCGATGAAGAAGGTGCTAGTGGTGATGCTGTTGGCAGGACTGGCGGCGGCGCAGGCGCCGGCGCCCCAAGCCGGACAGCCCGCCGGCCAACCCGCCCCGCAGGCGCAACCCGGGGCCGCACAGCCCGCCCAGGGCGGCGCACCCCCGGCGCAGAAGAAGGAGATCAAGGACCCCGCCGAGTACAACGCCTATGTGGGCGCCCTGCAGCAGCAGGATCCGGCCCAGAAGGTCGGCATGCTGGAACAGTTTCTGGTGCAATTCCCCAACAGCGTCATGAAAGAAGACGCCCTGGAAGGGCTGATGGTCACCTATCAGCAGGCGGGCAATGTTCCCAAGGCGGCGGAGGCGGCGCAGCGCCTGTTGCAGGTGAATCCGAACCACACTACCGGGCTGATGCTTCTGTCGGTGTTGCGCAAGGCCGCAGCCGTGCAGGGACAGAACCCGCAGCAGAATCTGGCGGAAGCTCGGCAGTTCGCGGAGCGAGGGCTGGCGGCATTGCCCAACATGCCCCGCGAAGAGGGTGTCTCCGAGGCGGACTACAACAAGAAGAAGTCGGAGATCGCCCGCATCCTCAACGGGGTGGCTGGATTCGCCGCCTACAACATGAAGGACTACCCTGCGGCCCAGACCTACCTGCGCGCCGCCGTTGAGGCCAAACCGGACAACCTCGAGGACGTGTACCCGCTGGCGCTAGCCTACCTGTCGGCCAAGCCCTCGGACGACGTGCAGGGGCTGTTCTTCATCGCCCGGGCCGCTGCCCTAGCCCAGGGCGCCGCGCAGGCGCAGATCCTGGATTTCGGCAAGAAGCGCTATACCCGGTATCACGGCGGGGAAGACGGCTGGGACCAGGTGGTGGCCGCGGCGCGGGCCAATCCGCTGCCTCCCCAGGGATTCACCATCGCCCCCCCGCCGCCGCCGCCCTCGCCGGCGGAGATCTACCAGACCACGCCGCTGAAGCAGATGGGCTTTGCCGAGTTTGCTTACATCCTGGGCAGCCAGGATCAGGCGACCAAGGACAAGCTGTGGGCCGACCTGCAAAAAGCGCCGCTGGCGTTCAAGGGTCAGGTGCTGGCCGCCAGCCGCACCAAACTGTCGCTGGCCGCCACCGCCGATGCCATCGATGCCAAGCGCGCGGATGTGGAAGTGACCATGGCGGCGCCGCTGCCGGTGCGCCTGGTCCCCAAGGTCAACAGCGATGTGGCCATCCAGGCCAAGCCCGGCTCCTACACACCCGATCCCTTCGTCATGCAGATGACGGAAGGGCAACTGCTCCAAACCGGCGGCGCGGCTCCCAAGAAGCCGGCCCCCAAGCGCAGGGCGAAAGGCTAAGGGACCAGCTCCTCGGAAAATAAAGGGGGCAGCCGGAGACGGCTGCCCTTTCAGCTTGTATGCGCAGGTGGCGTCAGCGGGCCGCCTTCTTCTCCATGGCCACGATCGGCCGGGCGCTCCTCGGCGGACGGCGGGCGCCGCCCCGCAAGCCGCGGATATCGAGCTTGAGCTCTGCGATGGTGCGGCTAAGAGTATTGCGGTGCATGCCCAGTTCGCGCGCGGCCTTGCACTGGTTGCCGTTGTTCTCCTGCAGCACGGTGAGGATGAAGCGCTTCTTGAACTCGCGCACGGCTTCGGAATACAGGATGCCGCCCTTGTACATCTGCGTGATCAGAGCTTCCAGCTGATCTTTCACGACTCACATCTCCTTCGGCTATGAAGACGTTGGTGCGCCGGTCCTACCGGGACCAAGGCGCCGGCTCGTCGAGGTCCTTGCCCGTAAGACGGCGGTAAGCTTCCACGTACTTATCACTGGTCTGGCGCGCCACCGCGTCCGGCAGGGAGGGCGCCGGAGGCTGCTTGTTCCAGCGGCTCTGCTCCAGGTAGTCGCGCACGTACTGTTTGTCGAAGGACTCCTGCCCGCGGCCGGGCTGGTAGGAATCGGCGGGCCAGAAGCGGGAGGAATCGGGAGTCAGGACCTCGTCGCACAGGGTGATGCCGGCGGCGGTCTGCCCGAACTCGAACTTGGTGTCGGCGATGATGATGCCCTTGGTCAGCGCGTAATCGGCGGCCTTGCGGTAGATGCGGATGCTCTGGTCGCGCAGCTTTTCGCTCAGTTCGCGCCCGGTGCGCCTGACCATCTCCTCGAAGCTGATGTTCTCGTCATGGCCGCTCGAGGCCTTGTGCGCCGGAGTGAAAATGGGCTCGGGGAGCTTCTCTGATTCGCGCAGCCCCTTGGGCAGAGGGATGCCACAGACCGCCCCGTCCCGCTGGTACTCCTTCCAGCCGGACCCGGAGAGATAGCCGCGCACCACGCACTCGATGCCGATCATGTCGGCAGGCACCACCAGCATGGAGCGGCCGCGCAGGTCGTCGCGGTAGGGCGCCAGCGGCGCCGGGTACCGGGAGACGTCCGCGGTCACCAGGTGGTTGTGGGTGACGTCCTTCAGGTAGTCGAACCAGAACAGCGAGAGCTGGTTCAGCACCTTGCCTTTGTTCGGGATGCCGCTGCCGAGCACGTAGTCGAAGGCGGAGATGCGGTCGGTGGCGACGAAGAGCAGGTGCTCGTTGTCCACGCGATAGAGATCGCGCACCTTTCCGCTGGCGTACAGCTCCAGGTCGGCGAAGTCGGTCTGCAGCAAGGTCGGGGTTTCGGTATGAGGCACGGTTGGACTTCTTTCGTATGAGGAACAGTGGCGTATTTTAGCCAGCGAAGTGTTTTTGTCAACGCGACCGAAGCATGGTGACCGGCGTCACAGCGGATTTTTCGTTGAAAATCTCTTGACAGAATCGCGGAGCTGCGAATCCCGCGCCCAGAGCTGGTCTCCACGTGCAGAAAAAGCTCAACCACAGAGGGCACGAAGGCACACAGAAGAAACAGACCGACGGTTCCCTCTGCGATCCCCTTTGGTCGAGTCTTAAGCCGTTGCGGCGTGAGCGGCGTTCTCGCCGAAGCGCACCGACACCAGCTTGGAGACGCCGGGCTCCTGCATAGTCACGCCGTACATCACCGGGGCGACGCCCATGGTCTTCTTGCTGTGGGTGATGATGACGAACTGGGTGCGGGCGCTCATCTCGCGCACCAACTCGGTGAAGCGGCCGATGTTGGCGTCGTCCAGCGGCGCGTCCACCTCGTCCAGGATGCAGAACGGGCTCGGCTGATACT
>CAYTPH010000086.1:0-9903 GCA_964439635.1 uncultured Terriglobales bacterium | reverse complement strand
AGCAGTGCGGGCGAGGCCGCGCAGGGCAGCCGGCCCCGAAGCTTCGGGGCACCGGCGCTACGAATGAGAATACCGCCGAGGGCGGCGGCGTTCACTTCTGGCAAATCGGCCCAGCGGGCCGACGCCGCGGGTCAGAGACCCGCGGCCACACGTGCTACTGGCCGGCCTGGATGTAGGCGCGCATCTGGCGGACTTCGTCGTCCTTGTCGGTGAGGTCGCGGAGGAGGATGTCGCGGAGGGAGACCAGGCCCTTGACGCGGTCGCCGTCGACGATGGGAAGATGACGGAAGCCGTGCTCGCGCATGAGCACCATGCAGTTCTCCAGGGTCTCGTTCATGCCGACGGTGCGGGGGTCGCGGGTCATGACCTCGGCGACGCGAGTGGAGCGGGCGTCGCGGCCCTCGACCAGGACGCGCTTCATGGCGTCGCGCTCGGAAAAGATGCCCGCCAGGCGGCCGTCGCGCAGCACCGGCACGGCGCCGATGTTGCGCTCCACCATGTACTCGGTGACGGCCTGGACGGTCTGGTCGGCGTCGACGGCGTAGACGGCGCGGTCGTGGATCAGCTCACGGATGGTGGACATCGTTCCCTCCAGGTGTACGGCCTGGCAGCTCACCCCCAACAGATGTCCGGCGGCGGCGAAAGAGCTGCCTCCCCAACCGGGGGAGGCAGCCGATAGTAAGGCTACTCCGCGTCCAGGTCAAACGCGTCGAGGATGGTGCCCTTCCCGTCGAGCAGCATGATGCGGCGGTTGTAGATGACGCGCTCCAGGTCGCCGGGCAGGCGGGCGAGCTGCGATTCGCAGACCTCAGGCAGCGGCTGCACTTTCTTCTGCAGGCCGGGAGGCAGGGTGCCGTTGCGCTCCAGTTGGCGCTGCAGCCCGGGAGGCAGCTGCTCGCGCTTGGCCAGGCCGGGAGGCAGGCTGGAGGCGTGCTCCTGGAAACAGTTGCGGACGACGCGGCGATCGCGGGCGCTGAAGCTGCGGGCCTCGGCGGGTACGGAGTCGTTGTACTCCTTGGCCGCGGTCTCGGCGCCCTTGGAAGCAGCGGGCTCGGCCGCGGTGGCGGTGCTGGCCCCCACGGTGGTGAAGCTCAGCACGGCCTCGGACTCGACCTTGGCTTCCTTCTTGCCGGTGGCCGCGGCTACGCCGGTGCCCGCGGCGGCGCCGACAGCCGCGCCGATGGCGGCGCCCTTGCCGCCGCCGGCGATGGCGCCGATGACCGCGCCCGCGGCCGCGCCTCCGCCGATCTTGGTCACGTTGCTCTTGGTGTGCGACTCGCCCTTGATGACGAAGGGCTCGGTGGTCAGCTTGGTGCTGTACGTCCCCGAGGTCACCCGGGTGAGCTCCAGCTCCAGGATGCCGGGGTCGGTGAGCCGCCCGGACTTCTTGGCGGAGATCACGCGTCCCGTCACGTCCGCGCCCTTGGGATAGAGGGTGGTGCCGGCGGAATTGACAATGGGCTCGGCGAGAGTGCCGGTGAAGGGGTCGCCGGGCTGGGCGGTCTCGCTGGTGAGGTTCTCGATGATGCGAACGTGCACGGCCGCCCCGGCCGGCACGGTGGGCGACGTCGCCCGAGATTTCTTCTTCTGGGCCTCGGCGGCGCCGAGCGCCAGCAAAAGGCAAAGACTGAGTGCGAAGATCTGCCGCTTCATTTACTCCCTCCCTCAGGCACCCCAGCCGGCCAAAACCGGGCCTGCTGGGGACCCCGCTTTCGTGCAGTGGAGATTGGCCAAATGGACGTGCGGCGCCTTACCCGCGCATCGTAAACCGGAGCGGGCCGGAGTACAAGAACCAGGCCTGACCGGAAGGACGTGTCCCGCCGGGTCAGGGACCGATGAAGACGAAATACGAGGAGGCCCAGAGCTGGGTGGGGATGCTGCCGCGAGGGCGGGCGGTGAGGATGACGTTGTAGTCGTCGGTGACTTCGAGGTCGTCGAGGACGCTGCGGGAGGCGGCGGGCTGGACCAGGGCGAGGTAGCGGAGGAAATCGTAGACCTCGGCGGAGCCGGGATAGCCGGCGGCGGCGAAGGAGAGGTCGGTGGGCTCGTCGGCGGCAAAGTGCCAGGCGAGCGAGGCGGCAAGGGCGATGGCGGATTCGTAGGCTTTGTCGGGGACCAGGTCGGGGGCGGGATTGTCGAAGACGATGCGCAGCTTGCGCTCGTCCTCGCGGGTGAACTCGCGCACCATGAGCGACTGCGACTTGGCGCTGGATTTCCAGTCGACGTGGCGGGCGCTGTCGTCGGGCATGTGCTCGCGGATGCGGTAGAGGTCGTGGCCGCGGCCGCGCACGAAGGCCTCGAACTCGCCGGTGATCATGGGCAGCACTTCGAAGAATTCGTCGGTGGGTTCCACCGCGGGGTAGACGACGGCTTCGCGTTTTAGCGGGATGCGGCGGGTCTTCACCAGGAAGGAGAACGGGAAGGCGGTGGCCACGCCGAAGCCGTCCTGCTGGTAGCGGCCGCGACGGTCGAAGTGCAGGTGGACGTCGGCGGTGGCGGTGGTGCGCGCCGGGATGTAGGGAAAGTAGACGGAGCTGCGGAAGACGCCGGACTGCGGCGGAGGGTCGGTGGTGGTGCTGATGGCGAGGTCGGGGACCTGGATCCACTGGCGCGCGGGCGGGCGCTTGAAGGGGAAGCCGAGAGTGGAACGCTTCCAGGTGAGGCGCTTGCGGCCGGCCTTGTCCTTGGGAGGGACCACGCTGACAGAGAACGAGGGCGCCAGGCGGCGGGGGTTGCGCAGGGTCAGGCGGGCCAGCACCTCGTGGCCGGCGAAGAGGTGCTCGGGGATGGTGGCGTCGAGTTCGAGGTCGCGCAGCACCCCGGCGGAGGCGACTCCGGAAACGATGATGGCGGACAGCATCGCCGAGACGATGATGAACAGCAGGTTGTTGCCGGTGTTGAGCGCGGCCACGCCGATCAGCAGCACCAGGATGAGGTAGACGACGCCCTGCCTGGTGACGTCGTAATCGAAGGCATCGCGGACGCGGGTGACGGCGACGCGGCGGGCGAGGTAGGGGACGGTGGTGATGGCCACCACGCCGGCGATCAGCAGCGCCGCCGAGGCGAACACCGCGGTGGCGATCAGGTGCCCCTGGCGGCGGGAGACGGTGGAGAAGACGGCCGCGCCGAAGGCGATCGACAGCCCGCCCACGGCCAGGAAGAAGCGGATCCAGGCCTCGCGCTCCAGGCCGGAGAAGACGGATTTCACCGCGGCCAGCACTCAGGCGCAGCCTAGCACTTTGTGTCGGGATTGGAAACGGCGCTGGAGGGCGAGTCGGAGCGATGGTGGTGGATCTTGCCGCTCCAGGCGTGGGCCTTGGCGCGGGCGCTTTCCACGTGGCGCTCCAGGCGCGGGAAGTGATGCAGCAGGCGGCTGATGAGCTTGTGCGCCCACACGTACTCGGTGGAGAGGATGACCAGGCCGGCCAGGATGAACACCCAGCCCTGCAGGATGGGGATGAACCCGCCGGCGATGCCGATCAGGATGCAGAGCCATCCCGCCCCGATCAGCGACCAACGCTTCAGCCTGGTTTGCATGGGACCCTCGACCACCCTCCGTACAAGGATACGCCCAGCCGCGCCGGGCGGTTCAGGCTGCAGAGTGAGATGCGGAAAGAAAGTCCAGCACCACGCGGTTGAAGCGCTCCGGCGTCTCCTCGTAGGGCAGATGTCCCACGCCTTTGAACACCACCAGCTCGCCGCAATGGAAGCACTTCTTCAGGCGCGGGGCGGAGCTGACATACACGGCGGGATCGCGGTCGCCCCACAGGAGCAGCGTGGGGATGTGGCCGATGCGGGAGATGGCCGATTCCAGCTCGCGCATGCTGGAGCGCCAGCAGCCGAGGGTGCGCTGCGCCTGCTCGATGGTCCCGGGCCGGAGCATGGGCTCGGAGTAGCCCTCGAGGGTGCCGGGGGCGATGAGGCGGGGGTCGCCGTAGAGGCGGCGCAACATCCAGGAGTGGAGCCGGATGGCGGCGGGAGCAAGCCGCGGCACCAGCCGGGCGGCCGGCCGGCTGCCCATCAGAGGGGCGAGCAACCGGCCGTGGCGCGACCAGGGATTGGCGGGAGCGACCAGCACCAGCCGGCGCACCCGCTCCGGGGCCAGCGAGGCCGCCATCATGGCCAGGGCGCCGCCGTGCGAGGTGCCCAGCAGGTCGCATGGGCCGACCGCAGCAGCGTCCAGGAAGTGCAGGAAGCGTTGCGCTGACGCGCGCAGCCCACACTCCAGGGCCGGGACGCGATCGGAATGCCCCACGCCCAGCAAGTCCACGGCATAGACCGTCGCCTGCTGTGCCAGGGTCTGAAGGTTGAAGCGCCAGGAGAAGGAGTAGCCGAGCAGGCCGTGTACCAGGACCAGGGGCGGGCCGGAGCCGCCGTGCAGGAACCGCATGCGGTGGCCGTCGACGTCGGCCCATTGCTCCTGGATTTCCACAGTCATGACCCGTGCCCGGCCTGGCAACCTGAACCGCGGCGGAGGCGTCCAATCAAGGGACAATCGCCTCTGTCGCTTCTGTTAGGAGGGGAGCACCTGCTCCCCTCATTTTTTTCGACCCTTCAAGAGCTTACGGAGCACGCGCATGCCGCGGTCCACGTGCTTCTCTTGCAGGAGGAAGGGCGGCAGGAAGCGGAGCACCGTCTCCTGGGTGCTGTTGAAGAGCACGCCCGCCTCCATGGCCTGCTCCACGATGGGCCGTGCGGGAATGGCGAGTTCCAGGGCCTGGATGCAGCCGCGTCCGCGGGCTTCCCGGGCGATGCCCCCCTTGGCTGCGATGGCCCCAAGTTCGTGCTTCAGGTAGTCGCCGACCCGCTGCACGCGCTCCAGCAACCCCTCCTCCTCGATGATGGCAAGATATTCGAGGGCCACGCGGGTGGTGAGCGGACCGCCGCCGAAGGTGGTGCCGTGCTTGCCGGACTTGATGACGCCCGCTAGTTCTTCGCGGACGAGGAACGCCCCCAGGGGCAGGCCCGCCGCGATGGGCTTGGCGATGGTGACCACGTCCGGGCGGACGGCGGTCTGCTGGAAGGCGAACATGCTGCCGGTGCGGCCGAGACCGCACTGGATCTCGTCGAAGATGAGCACGGCTCGGTGGCGGTCGGCGGCGGCGCGCGCCGCCTGGAGGAACTCCGCCGAGCACTCGCGGATGCCGCCCTCGCCCTGGATGGGCTCCAGGACGATGGCGCAGGTGTTGTCGTCCACCGCCTGAGCAAGCGCCTGCGAGTCATTCAGAGCGACGAAGGTGACGCCGGGCAGCAGTGGCTCGAATCCCGCGCGATACTTCTCCTGCCCGGTGATGGAAACCGCTCCGAAGGTGCGGCCGTGGAAGGAGCCCCCGAGCGCTACCACCTTGCACTTGTCGTCCCCACCCACGCCGTGACCGGCGGCGCGCGCCAGCTTGAGGGCGCCCTCCATGGCCTCGGTGCCGCTGTTGGAGAAGAAGACGCGGCCAAAGCCGGAGAGCTGGCACAGCTTCTGCGCCAGGCGGCCCTGGTATTCGTGGTAGTACAAGTTGGAGGTGTGGATGACCCTGGCGGCCTGCTCGCGGATGACCTTCACGATGCGGGGATGGGCATGGCCGAGGGCGTTGACGCCGAGCCCGCCGACGAGATCCAGGTACTTGCGGCCGTCCACGTCGTAGACCCACACGCCCTTGCCGCGTTCGATGGCCAGGGGATAGCGGGCATAGGTCTGCAGCAGGTAGCGCTGCTCGCGCTCGACAATCTCCTCAAGCCTCGCTGCTGTCGCAGTCGCCTGGTCCATCTAGGTCCCTTTCCGATTCCCCGATTCCCCGATTCCCCGATTTCCCGATTGCTAGTCGTCCTCGACCCAGCGGCAGCGGACCTCGCCGGCGCGCATCTCGCCGAGGATGCGCTCGGCGATGCGATCCAGTTCGGCGATGGGATGCTGCTCGCCTTCGTAGTAGACGGCCGGCGGGGAGGCGTAGGGCTCGGCCCAGACCTCGTAGGCTCCGCCGCCGGTCGAAATCTCCAGGTAGTCGCCCGCCCGCAGACGGTTCTTCAGTTCCTCAAGGCTCAAGTCATCCGACAAGCCGCTTCACCCTCGCTCGAAAATTCGCCGGAGAAGACCGGCAGCCCATTCTATTTGGACGAGCCAACGCCGTCCACGCCGCCTGACTCTTCTGGGGCTCGTCTACGATATCCCACAGTGCCATACCAATTTTCGTACCCGCCTTCCCATTTTTTGGCTACAATTCTGTAACCTGCTTTGAGATAGGGAGTTAAGGATTGTCAGCACCGGTTCCGGTGGAGACTGACGTGCTCGGACAGGGCAAGGCTGGGACTGCCCCGGCTCGAGCTGCGCGACCGCCCCATCGGCCCATGAAGAAAGAGTCTCACGTCCGTTTCACGGCGGTGCTGCTGGCGCTGCTGACGGTGGCGGCCGTGGTCTCGGCCATCCTCAATTTCAACAAAGAGCTCCAATTCCAGGTCCCCTACGACGGTGCCTGGTGGGTGGAGCGCGAAGGCTGGCTGCGGGCGGAGAAGGTCCTGGCCGGCGGCCCCGCCGACCGCGCCGGGGTGAAGGAAGGCGACGAGCTGGTCGCCATCAACAACCAGACCATCAATAGCGTCGCCGCCCTCAGCCAGAAGCAGTTCCGGGTGGGGGTGTGGACCACGGCGACCTATTCGCTGGTGCGCAACGAGGTCCCGCTCGACGTCCAGATCATTCTCACCCCCGCCGACAAGTCGCTCTACATCGGGCTGCGGGTGATCGCGCTCATCTACCTGGGCATCGGGCTGTTCGTGCTGCTGCGGCGCTGGACGGCGCCCAAGTCGCTGCACTTCTACGTCTTCTGCCTGGTCTCGTTCGTCTTCTACTCCTTCAAGTACGTGGGCAACTGGAGCGCCTTCGACACCACCATCTACTGGCTGAACGTGGTGGCGTGGCTGCTGCAGCCGGCGCTGTTCCTGCACTTCGCGCTCACCTTCCCCGAGCCCAAGGAGTTCGCCCGCCGCAACCGGCTGCTGGTGCCGCTGGTGTACCTGCCGGGCACGCTGCTGTTCCTGCTGCACGTGTGGATGCTGGAGACCCGCACCTTCACCGAACTGCTGCGCTGGAACCTGGACCGGGTGGAGATGCTGTACCTGACGGTGTTCTTCGCCATAGCGGGCGCGGTCTTCTGGCACACCTACCGGCACGCCGACTCCCCCATCCTGCGGCAGCAGATGAAGTGGGTGACGCGCGGCACCATCCTGGCCATCACGCCCTTCACCCTGTTCTACGTGATCCCCTACCTGATGGGGAAGCTGCCGACCACGCTGATGACGGCGTCGGCGTTCTCCCTGATCCTGCTGCCGCTGACCTTCGGCTACGCCATCGTGCGCTACCGCCTGATGGACGTGGACGTGATCTTCAAGCGGGGCATGACCTACACCCTGGCCACGGCGGCCATCGTGGGGGTGTACTTCGGGGCGGTGGCGGTGGCGGCGGAGATCATCCACAAGCGCATCCCCAGCGCCGGCCCGGCGGGGCTGATCGCCGCCATCATCGTGACCGCGCTGCTGTTCGACCCGGTGAAGAACTGGATCCAGGAGCGCATGGACAAGTTCTTCTACCGCAAGCGTTATGACTACCGGCGCACGCTGATCGAGTTCGGCCGGGAGCTGAGCTCGGAGACCGACCTGGACAAGATGCTTTCCTCGGTGGTGGACCGGCTATCGCGCACGCTGCTGGTGGACCGGGTGGCCATCTTCCTGGCGAATAAGGACGGCTTCGGCCTGGCCAAGTCGTTCGGCATCTCCGACGTCGGCTACCTCGACCTGACCTTCCTGAATCCCACGCGCGCCGAGTTCGCGGCCGGCCACCTGTTCTACGACAACACGCGCCAGGCGATGCGAGAAGCGCCGGCGGCGCAGGCCACCATCGCCCGCCTCGACCTGAACTACTACATCCCCTGCACGGTGCAGAACCGCATGCTGGCGGTGCTGGGGCTGGGCAAGACCATGGAAGGCGACTTCCTGTCGAGCGAGGACGTGGAGCTGCTGGAGACCCTGGCGGGCTACCTGGGCATCGCCATCCAGAACGCGCTGCTCTACGAATCGCTGGAGCAGAAGGTCTCCGAGTACGAGCGGCTGAAGGAGTTCAACGAGAACATCGTCGAATCCATCAACGTGGGCGTGCTGGCGGTGGACCTGGAGGACCGCATCGAGTCCTGGAACTCGCAGATGGAGGTGATGTACGCGCTGCCCCGCGCCGAGGTTCTGGGCCGCTCCATCTCCGAGGTCTTCCCGCCCTCGTTCGTGGAGGAGTTCTACCGCTTCCGCCAGACCCACGGCATCCACAACCTCTACAAGTTCCGGCTGGAGACGCCGGCGGGCGACACCCGCATCAGCAACATCGCCATCGCGCCCCTGGTCAGCAAGATCTTCAAGGTGGTGGGGCGGCTGATCATCGTGGACGACATCACCGAGCGGGTGGCGCTGGAGAGCCAGCTGTCGCAGGCGGAGAAGATGTCGTCCATCGGCCTGCTGGCGGCGGGCGTTGCGCACGAGGTGAACACGCCGCTGGCGGTCATCAGCTCCTACGCGCAGATGCTGGCCAAGCAGATCCAGGGCGACACCAAGAAGGCCGAGCTGCTGGAGAAGATCACCCGCCAGACCTTCCGCGCCTCGGAGATCGTGAACAACCTGCTGAACTTCTCCCGCACCACCGGCGCCGAGTTCAGCGACGTGGACCTGAACAAAGTGATCTCCGACACGCTGGGCTTGCTGGAGCACCAGCTGAAGACGGCCCGCGTCAAGGTGCAGGCCGAGCTGGCGCCCGACCTGCCGCGCATCCACGGCAACACCGGCAAGCTGCAGCAGGTGTTCCTGAACCTGTTCCTGAACGCCAAGGACGCGATGGCGGGCGGCGGCACCCTCAGCGTCAGCACCTCGAACGGGCGGCAGGTGCAGGTGGCGGTGTCCGACACCGGGCACGGCATCGCCCAGGAGCACATGCAGCGCATCTACGAGCCGTTCTTCACCACCAAGAACTCTCCCCGCGACGGGCAGAGCCGGGGCACCGGCCTGGGCCTGGCGGTGACCTACGGCATCATCCAGGAACATGCCGGCAAGATCCGGGTGGAGAGCCGTCCCGGCGCCGGCACCACGTTCCTGCTGGAATTCCCGTTGGTAAGGAAGGCCGTCAATGTCTGACGCAGCAGTACTGCAACGCCGAGCACCGACGCGGGAGTCGATGGCCGCGCCCAGCGTGCTCATCATCGACGACGAAGCCGCCATCCGCGAGTCGCTCCAGACGCTGCTGGAGCTGGACGACTACCAGGTGGACACCGCCGGATCCGGCGAAGACGGCCTGGCGCGGCTGGCCGCGCAGCCCTTCGACCTGGTGCTGCTGGACTTCGCCCTGCCCGACCGCAACGGGCTGGAGATCCTGGCCGACATCCGCGAGCGCGACCCCGAGCTGCCGGTCATCATGATCACCGCCTACGGCACGGTGGAGAACGCGGTGCGGGCCATGCAGAGCGGCGCCGCCAACTTCATCCAGAAGCCCTGGGACAACGAGAAGCTGCTGGCCGACGTGCGCACCGTGGTGGCCCGCCGGCGGGTGGAGGCGGAGAACGTCCAGCTGAAGCGGGCGCTGAAACAGCGCTACAACTTCGAGAACATCATCGGCAAGAGCGAGCCCATGCTGAAAGTGCTGGACCTGGTGGCGCAGATCGCCCCCAGCCGCTCCACCGTGCTGCTGCAGGGCGAGAGCGGCACCGGCAAGGAGCTGATCGCCAAGGCCGTCGACATGAACTCCCCGCGCAAAGACCGCGCCTTCGTGCCGGTGAACGCGGGGTCGATGCCCACGGAGCTGCTGGAGTCCGAGCTGTTCGGGCACGTGAAGGGCGCGTTCACCGGGGCGGTGGCCAGCAAGAAGGGCCTGTTCGAGATCGCCGACAA
>CAYTPH010000085.1:0-9946 GCA_964439635.1 uncultured Terriglobales bacterium | reverse complement strand
GCGCGGCCGCCGCCGGCGCCTTCAGCGTGCCGGGGGCCGGGGTCGGCGCGTGCGTCGCCGCGGGAAGAGGAGCCGAGACCTTTGGCGCCGTCATCGTCCCCGGGGGCACGGTCGGCGTCCGCATCGTGCCCGGCAGCGGAGTCTTCACCGGAGCAGGCGGCGCCTCGGGCTCCACCAGCTTCTTGTAGTTCTCCATGTCGGCCAGCAGTTCGGCGCCGCTGGCGTAACGCTCTGCCGGAGACTTCGCCATCGCCTTGGCAAGCACCCGGCTGATCCCGGGATGCACCTTGGGATTCGCCTCGTGCGCCGGCGCCGGCGCCTCGTCACAGATGCGCGCCTTCAGCATCCCGGGCGTGTCGCCGAAGGGCTTCTGCTGCGTCGCCAGTTCGTACAGGATGGCGCCCCAGGTAAAGAGGTTCGACTTGGCAGTGAGGGGCTCGCCGCGCGCCTGCTCCGGCGACTGGCAGGGAGCAGCCGCCTCCGGCGTCCCTGGCGGCTCCAGCTCCGGGGCGATGCCAAAGCCCATGATCTTCGCCGTGCCATCCCACTCCACCTGGATCGTCGATGGCGACAGCCTGGGGTGCACGCAGCCCTTGCCGTGGGCATGGTCGAGCGCGGTGCAGATCTGCCGGGTCAGGTCCACCAGCTCGGAGGCCGACATCCCTTCCTTGATCTTGTCCTTGAGCAGGACCCCGTCCACCCACTCCGACACGATGAAGAACTGGCCTTCGAGCTCACCCAGCCCGTAGATGCCGGCGATGTTGGGACTGTTCAGGACGGCCGCCGACTTGGCGTGCTGGCGGAAGGGCGCCAGTCGCGTCTGGCATTCGGGCGAGGCATCCGCGGGCGCGGTGTGGAGCTTGACGGCCCGGTTGGTCTTGGGGTCAGTGGCCTTGTAGATGGAACCGACACCGCTCTTGCCTACTTCACTGACGATGTCGAAGCGCGCGATCTTTCCCGGGGGCATTCCTCTCCTCCGAGCCTTTGGGCCAGCAAACGATTCCGGTATGAGGGAAGCGGGCTTGGCTCCTGGGGAGCCGAGCCAACGATACCCCAAACCGGCCCCCACTGAGAATTACGAAGGTGGTGCACCCTCTGAGCCGGCCTACATCAGTTTCCGCGCGACCGCACGCGCCACGTAGCGGATGCGGTCCGTCCACGGCAGTCTCCCCAGGTTGGTGCGCACGACGCCTGCCGTGAAGTACGTTTTCTGCGAATAATCGACCGCTGCTTCCACCATGACCGGCTGGCCTCCGCGGGCGACCTCGAGCGCCTGGCCCAGCACGGCTTCCACCTCGTCATTCCGGTTGAGTGCGAAATGGCTGACCCGCAGGGCGGAACACAGCTGTGCCAGATCGTGGTCAGGCAGTTCACTGCAGGTCTTCCGCGACAGAGCGATGTCCTGGAACTGGGCTATCTGCGCCAGTTCCCGGTCACGAAGAACCACTACCACCACGGGGACGCGCAACTGGACTGCGGTAAGCAGTTCCAGTCCGGTCATCAGGAAAGCGCCATCCCCGGCCAGCGCCACCACCGGCCGTCGCGGACACGCCAGCGCGGCTCCGATGGCGGCGGGCACCGCGTAGCCCATGCAGGAGTAGTCCACCGGCGCCAGGAAGGAGCGCGGCCGCTCCAGGCGCAGGCACTCCATCGCCAGGAAGGTGCCATTGCCGCTGTCGGAGGCGTAGATGGCCTCCGGCCCGGCCAGCTTCTGCAAAGTTCGCAGCAGGTACGGCGGAGAGACGCGCTGGTTCTGCTTCTCTTCCCAACGTTTCCACACCTGGCGATGGGCGGCGGCGATGGCCTGGCGCAGTTCGGCGTCCACCGGACGCGCCTGCACGCACCCCAGCAGCGCGCCGACGAATTCCGCGGCGTCGGCGGTGACCGTCACCTCCGCCGGGTAGTTCTTGTGGAAGACCGCCGCGTCCACATCCACGTGGACCAGCCGCCCCGGCGGTTGCAGGCCGTAGCTGCCGGTGCTGACCTCGGCGAAGCGGCAACCGATGGCCAGGGTGAGGTCGCACTGCGCCGCAAGGTCGCGCAGCTCCGGCGGCGCTGCATTCCCCATGCCGCACCACAGCCACAGCGGGTGGGTTTCGGGAACGACTCCCTTGCCGGTGAATGTGGTGGTCAAGACCGCATTCAGGCGTTCCGCCAGTTCGACCAGCGCGGAGCCTGCCCCCGCCGCGCCAGCTCCCAGGTAGAGGAGCGGACACCGGCTGCCGGCCAGCGCCTCGCGGGCCCTGGACAACTCTTCCTTCTGCGGCACGAGCGCAGGAGCGGGAGCCTCCTCGTAGGCCAGCTCCACTTCGTGACGGAACAGGTAGTGCTCCGCCGGGACCTCGACCATCACCGGGCCCGCCGGCGCGGCGCGGGCGATGCGGCAGGCGCGGCGCACCACTCGGTACAGCTCGTCCGCCTCGGCCGCCAGGAACTGCGCCTTGGTCACCGGCCGCGCGATGGCGAGCTGGTCCACGTCGTGCAACTGATACGCCTTCCCGGTGTCGCGGCGGATGCCGCAGGCCAGCACCAGCATGGGGATGCCATCCAGGTACGCCTCCGCGATCCCAGACAGAGCGTGGGTCAGCCCCGCGCCCGGCACCACGTTCACCACCGCCAGCATCCCCGAGGCCCTCGCCACCCCATCCGCCATGAACGACGCGCTCTGCTCGTCGGTGACCAGCACCGGGCGCACTTTGGTCGAGCGCGCCAGCGAATCGTAGAGCTCGATGTTGTGCGTCCCCGGGATACCGAAGGTGAAGGAGATGCCCTCATCTTCCAGCGCCCGCACCACGATGTCGCTTCCGCTCATCTTCATAGCAGGGTTCCAGCGTTCTCCCGGATGTGTTGGGCGGCGCGGTCGGCCAGCGCCATGATGGTCAGGTAGGGGTTGATCTCCAGCGAGTCGGGAAAAAGGCTGGCGTCGGCGACGTACAGCCAGGAGATGCCGTGCACCCGCCCATGGCTGTCGGTCACGGAGTTGTCCGCGGTGCGGCCCATGCCGCAGCCGCCCTGGAGGTGCGCCGCCGAGACCGGAGTTGTGCCCGGCTTGAAGCCATCATGATCCGCGATGCGGTCCAGCTCGGCGGCTTCGCTTGCCGCGATGGCCGGCCGCCCCACCGGCATGTAAACGCGTTGCGCCCCCGCCGCGAAGAAGATCCTCGCCGAGGCCACTGCTCCCCGCACCAGCCCGCGCGCCACCTCGGGCGTGAACTCGTAATGGACCACCGGCCTTCCAGCCGCATCGACTCCAACGCGGTTGCCGGGAGTGGCTTCGTCGCAGGCCAGCACCAGGATCATCTGCAGCCGCGGGAACGCCCGCATGAACCGCGAGTGCTCCTCGCCGAAACCCGCCATCGCCTTCGCCGTCACCAAGGGGAAGTACATGCAGGTCTCGAGCACGAAGCGGTCGCTCTCGGCGAACTGGTCCAGGTAGAAGCTCTTGGGATGCCCGACGAAGTTGGTGATAGGTGCCCCGTGCTCGGCCACCATGATCAGGGCGGGATGGCAGGTGAAGCCCTGTCCCAGCCGCGGCAGCTTCTTCCCCAGGCCGGAGCGCAGCAGCAGCGCGGGCGTGTGTACTGCGCCGCCGCAGGCCACCACCACCTAGGCTTCGACTTCGTACTCGCACGGCTCCAAAGCCGACGGTTCGCCTTTTCCCCCGGCCGGTCTCGCCGACACGCGGACCTGCAGCCGCCGTTCCCCCACCCACAGCACCTCGCAGCGCGTGACCACTTCCACGCCGTTCTTCTCCGCTTGCGGCAGTTGCACGCGGTGAGTGCCCTGCTTCGCCAGGTTCGGGCATCCCAGGTTGCACAGACTGGATCCGCGGCACCCGAGCACGTTCACCGGGAACTGCTTCACGTCATACTGCAGCCGGCGGCAGCCCTCGACGAACAGCCGGTTGTTGTCATTGATCTCCTGCTCGGACAACAGGTGGACGTTGTTCTCCGCCGCGAACTTCCGCACCCGCGCCTCCAGGTCGGCGGCGGTGATGCCGGGCACGTTCCAGCGCCTGAGCACGCGCTCCGGCGGCGGCAAGGAAGTTCCGGTATAGACCACCGTCGAGCCGCCGTAGGCGGAGCCGAAGGCCAGGGTCATGGTGCGCTGTGCCGTAAGGAAGCCTCCGCCGTCCTCGTAGAGCGCCTGCGACATCTCCAGTTCGCCGCCGGTGAAGTCGCCCGGCCCCAGTTTTGGCCCCTTCTCCAGCACCGCGATGCGGGCCCCTTGGGCGCACAGCCGCGACAGCTCCTGGGCCACCGTCCCGCCGCCGGCGCCGGAGCCGACGATCACGATGTCGTAGCGGCGCCGGTTCACCGGTAGGCCTCCCAGCCGCGTGCGTCAGGCCGGTAGCCCAGGACGCGCGAGGTTTCGGCGCGGCCGTAATGACCCAGGAAGACCAGCGTCCGCAGGCCCCAGAAACCGGTGCGGATGAGCCGCACCGGCTGCTCCTGCAGGTAGCAAAGGAGGCGTTCTCTGCGCGCCTCATCGAGCGCGCTGAATCTGCGTCCGTAGCGCAGGACGGGCGCCCACTCGATGAGTTGCAAGAACAACCGTAGTTGGCGGAGCTCGCTGGCCGTCCTCCGGCTCAGCACCTCCGCCACCAGCTGCTCGAGGCTGGCCCACTGTTCTTGCTCGTACCCGGCGCTGTCCGGCAGGATGGTCTGCACCAGCGGGCGAAAAACGCCGGCGGCACAGATGCGCTGCGGCAAGGGCGATCGGGCCTGCATCAACGCTCAGAGTACCGCCAGAGGCCGGGCTTGGCACGGGTTTTCGCCAGTGCCCGGACAGGGCAGGCAGGCGTGCTACCATCAAGCCAGCTCAGTGCCTGGGTGGCGAAACTGGCAGACGCACGGGACTTAAAATCCCGGGCCCCGAAAGGGGCGTGTCGGTTCGAGTCCGACCCCGGGCACCACGGGCTCTTGCCTGCCGCAGACGCCCCTTCCGTCGCTGCCCAATCAGGCAGAATTTTCGCAACCGCTGGCTGGTTAGTAGTGCCACTACTCCTCTTAAATATGTGATTTTCAGACGTTTACGGGAACTTTCTCGATTGACCGGTGTCTATCTAAGCAGTCGGTTAGTGCTTGCTTTCCGCAGGGAAATCGGTAGAATATTCGGTTTTTGCAGGCCCCCAGGACCCCTTCTGTGCAGCTTTCTGTCGCTGTGCTGAATCTTTGTTCACCCTGGGCGAATCCAAGCATTAGGGCGATTTTCCAGTCATCTTAGAAAGGGCAAACGAACTCATCATGGCAAAGCGTCGTGGAAATCCCAACTGGGGGAAGCCGGAGCCGATTGGACCGGTAGTTCCTACCGTCACCAGCTTCGAGCAGGCGGTAAAGGAGTTCAAGCTGCAGCCGGACCAGTACCTGCGCTCCACCCGGCTGCGCGAGTGGGCCCGCCGCAACAAGAACTCGAAGTACATTCCGGAGCCCCTGCTGCAGGCGTGGGGCTTCGAGATCGAGTCCACGCTGTAACCCCCGCAGGGTCTGGATCACGGGCCGCGTTGTCGGCCCGTTTTCTTTTTGTGCTTCTCTCTTCCGTCCTTGTGGGGGCATCCTAAGGGCCGTGGACTTCGCCGGACTCAACAATGCGGAGGTCGTGGCTATCGCCGCCGGGGCCTGTTTCGCCGCCGGCCTGAACGTCTATGCCACGGTGGCCACGCTCGGCCTGCTGGCCCGCGCGGGAGCCGTGGAACTGCCGCCGGCCCTGCACCTGGTGGAAAGCTGGGCGGTCATCGGCATCTGCGCGGTGCTGTTCGTCATCGAGTTCTTCGCCGACAAGATCCCCGCCTTCGACCTGATCTGGAACGCCCTGCAGACCTTCGTTCGTGTGCCCGTGGCTGCCCTGCTGGCCTATGGAGCGACCGCGCAGCTCTCGCCCCTGGCGCAGGTGCTCAGCGCCGTGCTCGGAGGAGGGGTAGCGCTGGCCGCCCACAGCGCCAAGTTCGCCGTGCGCGCCGCCGTGACACCTTCCCCGGAGCCGGCCTCCAACATCGCTCTCAGCCTGGCTGAGGACGTCTTCGCGGTGGCGCTTGTCTGGTTCGCCACCACCCACCCCTACATCACCGCTGCCGTCGTCGGTGTCCTGTTGTTGCTCACCGTGCTGGCCATCCGCTGGGTGGTCCGCGCCATGCGCCGCCTCTTCTCCGGCGCCCGGCGCGAGTACGAGCGCCTGGCCGCCTAGGCGCGCCTCCCAATCGTAGAACTTGGAACTCACAGCTCAAGGAAGACCGGCAGACGCCGGCTGGAAACCCGGCGCTATCTCACCGGAGCGGGAAAGCTCCACCTGCGCCGCTTGTAGATCGCGAACAGGACGAAGAAGGAGGCCGCGTCGAGCACGATGCTGAGTACGCTGCCCTCGGGTCCGGCGGCGCCGCCTGACAGCCACTGCGGTCCTTGCAGTCGCACGTTCAGCAGGTGACCAACGGCGGTGGTGCCGCTGTTGGGCACGGAGAAGAGGTAGGTGAGCGCCCAATTCCAGCCGGCGTGCGCCCCCACGGCGAACCACAGGTCGCCGGTCAGCCAGACGGTGAAGCACAGCAGGAACCCGTCGAGGAAGATGTACGCCAGACCCAGCCAGGTCTCACCCGGGTTGGCGATGTGGCCGGCGAAGAAGAGGGCGGAGGTGAGCGCCGCCGCCGGCCAGAAGCCCATGCCGGACGCCAGGGTGTAGAGCAGATATCCCCGCAGCAGGAACTCTTCCAGCAGCGCTACGAACAGCATGGCCAGCGCCCAGAGCGCCGCGAACTTTCCGGCCTCCAGCCCATGCAGCGCCAAGGACTCCACGCGGTAGGCACCGGCCAGCCACATCGCTCCCACGACCAGCGCGACTGTGGCGCAGCCCCACACCAGCCCGAAGCCGAAGTCGAGGCTGAGCACGCGGCGCAGCGGCAGGCCGTAGTCGCCCCACCTACGCCGCTCCAGGCGGGCCATGACCAGCGTGGCCAGCACGGTAGACAGGAAGGCGAGCAGGAAGGAGATGGCGCCGCGGACCGGTTCCACAGGCGCACCGTCCACGCGTGGCGGCGCCGGGAAGAACTGCTGCCGCAGCAGGCGGACGGCCGTCATGATGGCGAACAGCAGCAGCAGCCAGAGGATCAGCCGCCATCCTGCCCGCAGACCATCGGGCCCGAGGAAGACGCGCCGCCACCGGGAACTTGGAGCAGAGCCGGGCGCAACATCCGTCCGGAGGGCAGGCAGGATCTCTTCGTTGTCGGGCATGGTCATTCAAGGGTACGCGAATGGACACCCGACAGTTCCCCCGCCTGCCTCTGGGAACCACCCCTTCAGCCACCTGAGACGTCGTCCGACACCGGGGCTCCGACGGACGACGCCCGCGGCCGGCTCTCCGGTCCCGGCACGCGGCTGATGCTGGACCCGGATCTCAGGGCACCGTGGCCACGCAATTCAAGGTTGTGCGGTCGGTGACCGTAGCGACCGCGCCCGGGGCGACGGGAGCGGTGGCGATGATCGTAGAGGGCCCAACATTCAGGCAGGTGGCCAGACCGGATGTTTCGTCGATACTGGCCACTGGCAGCGGCGAAGGCACCGTCGTGACGTCGGCGGCCTCCCAGTGCACGTTGGCCACCGTACTGACGCTGTCGCCATTGTTGAGCGTACCTGTCACGGTGAACTGCCGTGTCGAACCCTGCTCCACGGTCGGAGCGTCGGGAGCGACGGTCAAGGACACTAGAAAGACTTCGTCACCGCATCCCGCAACCGCTGCCAGCGGAATGGCTGCAAGGATCAGTACCCAGAGCTTGCTAAGAGACAAATGCCACCTCCGTGTCTTCCTTAAGGATCCACCGCCCTGCGGGACGGTGGGGGACTCACTTCTCTGCCTCCGGCTTCGCCGCCTGGGATGGCCGCGCCTCCCGCGCTGCCTTCTGTTCGGCCGCCGCAATCTGCGGCATGAGGATGTCGCGCACGTAATGCCAGTGGGGGACCAGGGCCAGAGCCGATTGCGCGTCCCGCCTGGCGGCGACCAAGTCCGGTGACGGCAGGTTGAGCTCCGACCAGGCCAAGCTCATGAGCAACTCGGGCTCTCCCCAAGCCGGCTCCAGAGGGTCGGCGGGCATCTTCTGGGCCCGTACCGTGCTCAGGGCACGGGTGTAGAGTTCGATCGCCTTCCCCGGTCCGCCGCCGCGTTCGGCGGGCTGTTTCCAGATAGCTGGGCCCAGGATCCACAGCAGGCGCGGGTTCTCCGGCGCCACCTCCTGGATCTCCTTCTGCAGTTGCCGGTACTTGGCCAGCAGCTCCTGCACGTCGGGATCGCTGTGCGGCTCCGGAATGCCCCGGATCATGTTGAAGCCGATCAGGCTCAGGCACCCCAGCGCCCCCACCTTGGCTTCCACGAAGGCCGGCTCCTGCCGGGCGGCCTGCTCGAACTCGGCCAATCCAAGCTGCAGATCCCGCTGCAGCTCGTCTTTGGCCACTTCTTCATTGAAGCCGTTGATGGCCCGCCGCCAGAGCGCGAAGCCTCGCCAGTACCGCACGCGGGTGGCGAGCTGTGGGTCGTCGGCGAAGCGGGCCAGCTCATCAGAGAGCCGTCGCAGGGCAACCCGGTCGCCCGCGTAATCTGCGTGCCGTATTTCGGCGACCAGTTTGGCAGTCTGTTGGCGCAGCGGCGGGGCTTCCTGCGCAGCCCCGGCGGGCGCCGCGCCGAGGATGACGGTCAGCATCAGCACGGCCGCTGCTTCCCGTGCGCGAGTCTGTCCTCGGCTGCTCTTCTCCGAATGCAATGGGCTTTTCATCTTCCGATCTCACCACCAGGCAGCAAGGCAGACTCCAGGATGCTTTCGCGCCTGGACGCCTCACAATCAGCGACTCAGACGGCCCACGCGGGCGGCAGGTTGTGCGCTTGCAGTGAATGGACGGAACGATGCAGCCAGTGGCATGCGGGCAGCTCCGCTTGGGAGAGAACCCGGTACATACTTGAGCGGCGGTTTATGATGTGACCTCATGGCGCACAGGCGGCCGCAAGCGGCGACGGCGCCACCAGGAAAGACAGGGAACGGATTGCACGCGGACGATCGGCAGATACGCAAGCTGGTTGTGGTCCTCCCGCTGGGGCTGGCCACGCTGGCCTGCCTGGCCAGCCTGGGACACGTCCTGGTGGATCCGCGGGCGCGGCATTCCCCGCTGGAGTGGCTCCGCTACGTCCAGTTGGCGGTCCTCCAGTGGTACTACTGGGCGGCGATCGCGCCCCTCATCGTCCGGCTGGGCGACCGCTTTCCCATTTACCGTCCGCCGGTGTGGCGCGCCCTCGGAGTGCACATCGGCGCCGCCGTCGCCGCCTCCTTCGGGATCACGACCGTGGTCGTCCTCATCGAGGCCTTCATCGTTCCCGCCTTCGGGCCCCCGGTCATGCGCGGGCTGCTGCGCTTTTACTTCACCTTCTCACTGTTCGCCGATATCTTCATCTACCTGGGAATCCTGGGGGTGGCACAGGCGTTTCGATACCAGGCTCAACTGCAAAGTCGCGAGCTGGAATCCAGGGAACTCCGGGCGCAGTTAGATCGCGCCTACGTGCTGGCGCTGCAATCGCAGATGCAGCCCCATTTCGTGTTGAACACTCTGCATGCCACCGGGGGGCTGATCCGCAGCGGCCGCAACCAGGATGCGCTCACCATGGTGGTGGGGTTGGGCAACCTCCTGCGCAACATCGTGGAGCGGCGGGAGTTGCTGGAGGTCAGCTTGCGCGATGAGATCACCCTGATGCAGGCGTACCTCCGCATCCAGCAGATGCGTTTTGGGGAGCGGCTGCGGACGGAGATCGCGGTGGAGGAGGACGCCCTGGGCGCGCTGGTCCCTACGTTCATCCTGCAGCCGTTGCTGGAGAACGCCATCGAGCACGGCATCGAGCGGAAACAGGGAACGGGCCTGCTGCGCGTGAAAGCCTGGCGGGAAGGACAGCGGCTGGTGGTCACGGTGTACAACGACGGGCC
>CAYTPH010000084.1:0-10250 GCA_964439635.1 uncultured Terriglobales bacterium | reverse complement strand
CGGGCTCGAGGGTGACGTTGCGCGGGTCGAAGGAGTGCACCAGGGCCTTCTCGGCCAGGTTCGCGCCCGCGGCCGGCTCCGCCCAGGGGCGGCCCAGGTAGAGCTCGTGGAGCGCGTCGCGCACCACGTCACTGCGATGGTGCGGATCACGGTCGGCGAATCGGCGGTCGAGCTCGTCGATCCAGGCCAGGAAGTCGCGCTCCGCCGGGGGCGTGGGCATCAGATTCCGGTATTCGAACCGCAGCATACAGACCTCGTTCCGGGTGGCTGGGAAAGGAGAAACGATAGCATACGAGGACGCCGCGTTCCCCGCCGCGGGCTACTTCTGCGCCGGGGTGAGCTTCTCATTCGCGAAGCGAGGCCTGCGTCGCCGCTCCTTCCACCACTGTCGGCTTGGAGAGCGTGCCGGTGATGGCGAAGGCAGCGCCGGAGCGGGGTGTCAGCTTCAGATCGAGCTCCCGCGCCAGCGAGGCAGTGCCGCTCAGGGAATAGATGCCGCCGGCGGTCTCCAATCTGCTTTCCGAGAAGCTGATGGCTCCGTCGCGCAGCATCGCGTGGCCCCGGAACAGGCGGAAACGCAAAGGGGCGCCCGCATTCAGGAAGATGCGGCGCAGGGCGCCGTCGCGCCATTCGAACTCGGCCGAGCCGGCGGTGCTTGCGGCCAGCTCCTCCGCGTTCCAGCCGGACAGCGCGACCCGGTAGGAGCCGCGCAACACTCCGGCGCACCAGTTGTCGCGCATCAAGGTGGAGACCTGGGCCATCGAGAGGCCGTCGACCGTTCCAGTCCCGGAGTAGGTCGGAGTCGATCCGGTGAAGTCGGCCTTCCACTCGCCCTGGTGGTGATGGCCGCCCAGTACCTGCCCGCGTAAGTTCTTGACCTGCAGGCGGCCCTGGTGGAAGGCGATGTCGGCGCTGACGTTGCGCGCCACCATCTGCTTGATGGCCAGCGTGCCGGCGGCCATGCGTCCTTCCAGCGTCAGGCGGCTCCAGCCGCTGTCGCTCCTTTGACCTCCCGCGACGAAGCTGTACCAGGGACGTTTGTGGAGCTGCGGGTTGAGCAGGCGGTTCACCTCATCCAGGGCAAGCACGTCGGTCTTCAGGTCGAAGTGGATGCGGCAGGAGGCGGCGGTGTCGCAGGGCCGCTGCAGGCGTACGCTGCCTTCGATGGGCGCTCCGGCAGCGAAGCGGGCCTGGATGCGGCTGATGTTCACGTCGCCCGGGGCCACGGTGACTTCCGCGGAGCTGAGAAGGACGGGGTCGGCAACGCCGGGAAGCCTCACGCGGCCATTGCGAAGGTAGAGCGTCCCCGTGACCTCCGGCGGGGCGAAGCCGGCCCAGTCGCCGGCCACGGTCATGTGCACGGTGGCCATGGCGGAGACATCGGAGCGAGGGGCGTTCACGCCCAGGGCGCGGGCAACGCCCAGCAGCCGGCCGACCTCGGTATCGCCCTGCAGCACGACCTGGTAATGGGTCGCGGTGAGCGTCGCGTCGGCGCGTACGGGAGCTGCCACTCCTCTGGCTGTCGCTCCGCCCAGGGCGAAAGTCGCGGGGCCTACCACCAGGGCGCGTTGCTGATTGGGAGGGAGGCCCGCGCGCGGCGCCCGCGAAGTGGCGGCCGGGTGCGGCTGAACGGAGAACGGAATATCGCCAAAGAGGACCGGCGCCAATGTGGACGACTGCAGGCGGAGGCGCTTAACCGTGCCGCCGCCCGACCAGGAATCGAGGCCCTCGGAGGTGCGCAGCACGAAGGACGCCATCAGCGTTCCGGCGGCGTTAAGGTCCTCCCCCACACCTCGCTTGGAGCGTCGAACCAGTTCCAAAGCCATGGAGGCCGGCAGGTCGTTGGCCGTGATGCCCAGGTCGTAGCGCCGCCCGCTGAACGTCCCGGACACCTCGCCCCGCGCCTCGACCGCGCCATCGTCCAGGGGAAGCCGGCAGGAGAGGTCGTGCAGTCGCTCCGGCTCCACCTGGTACTTGCCCGCACATTGCATCCGCAGCCGCAGCGGACTGCCGGTCAGAATGTCGTAGCGGCGGAAGTCATCCAAAGTGGCGTCGAGGGCGAGTTCCAGGTCGGCGGGAGAGCCGGCGATGCCGCCGTTCACCTCCACGCCACCACGGAAGCCGCGATCGCGCCCGTAGACCAGCGCGGTCAGCGCTCCCAGCTGCGCATCCCGGAGAGAGAGCCGGAGGTGCAGGGGCATCTCGCGGAAACTGGAGGCCCGACCGAAGGTGCCGCTCACCCGCAGCAGGCCGGTATCGGTGAGGTTGGAATCGGTGCGCAGGGGACGGGCCTCCAGGCGCATGTTCCACTCGTTCTCGGCTTCCAGCCAGAGGGAGAAATCGGCCTCGCTGAGGGTGAACGCCTGTTTTTCCTGGCCGAGCTTGAAATTGATCCGCCCCTGATCGGCCTGGACGTAGGGAAAGCGCGGACGCGCCTGTGGCCGCGTGGTTCCGGTGGGGGCGCTGGGGGTCTGCGACGCCCGCATCAACAGCCCCTCGATGTTCCAGCGGCCGTCCTCGCGCCGCACCAGGTTCAGGCTGGGCGCGTCGAGACTGAGGCTGGCGATCTCCAGCCGGCCACGCCACAGGGAGGCAAGGCGAAGGGTGGCGGCCACGGAATCGGCGCGCAGCATGGGCTCGGCGCTGAACGCGGGGTCCTCGGCGACCACCACGCCGGTAAGATCGAAGCCGGGGCGGGGCAGCAGGCGCAGGGTGACGTCGCGGACCGTTACCTGGCGGTCGAGCGCACGGCCCAGAGCTACCGCGATCCGTCCGCGGAAGCGATTGAGACTCACAAACGGCGGCAGGAACAGCCCCAGCAGGACCAGCGCCGCCAGGGCCAGGACGATGCGCCGCCGGCGGCTCATCAGTGCACCGGTTTCAGCATCCGGTTCCAGCGCGTCTGGTCGAAGAAGTGCAGAACGATGCGGAAGATGAAGGCGACGCGCTCACCGATGCTGGTCTTGTTGTACTGGCCGGGCGGGGTCTCGAACGACCAATAGATGAACCACGGCCGCCCGATGATGTTCTCGCGCGGGATGAAGCCCCAGTAGCGGCTGTCCAGGCTCACGTCGCGGTTATCGCCCATGGCGAAGTAGCTACCCTCGGGCACGACCAGTTCGCTGTTCTGGATGTGGGAACCCAGCGCCCGCTCCCATTCCCGGGTCACGTTTGCGCTCAGGGAAGGCGGGATAGAGGGGAAGTTGTCACGGTAAGGATTGATATCGCGGACGGTGTGTATGACGTAAGGTTCGTCCTGGCGCTCACCGTTGCGGTAGAGCACCCCCTCCTGCAGCCGCAGGCGGTCGCCCGGAACGCCCACGATGCGCTTGACGACGTGGCGGCCCGCTTCGGACGGCGAGAGGAACACTACGATGTCGCCGCGCTTCACCTCGCGGTAAGGGACCAGCGGACCCGCCCAGCGGGTGGGGGGAGCGTAGGTGATGCGGTTGACGAAGACGTGGTCGCCGATGAGCTGGGTGTTCTCCATCGAGCTGGAGGGGATCTCGAAGGCCTGCAGGTTGAAGGTGATGATGTAGAGGCCTATCACCAGGATCACCGCGATGGAGGCGGTGAACTCCAGCGGCGTCTCCTTCTTCTTCGGCTTCTTGTCCGCGACTGCCTTCGCTTTTCTTGCCAAGGGTTCCTGGAACGCGCGGGAGGGCTACTCGATGATGCGCAGCGTCCGGTCCCAGCGCGTGAATTGCGGGATGTGGGTCAACACATAAACAAAGCGGGCCAGTTTACCATCCGGCGGGGCGGCGCCGTCTTCCTCGATCGGGCTGCGGACCGACCAGTAGATGAGCAGTGGCCGGCCGATGATGTTCTCGCGGGGGACGAAGCCCCAGTAGCGGCTGTCGAGGCTCTCGTCGCGGTTGTCGCCCAGCACGAAGTATTGGCCTTGCGGGACCAGCAGCTCCCTGCCGTCCACCAGCCCCCGCATCTGCAGCCACCAATTCGCCTCCACGTTGCCGCCGGCGTGGCCGGGGGCAGGGAACTCGTCGCGGAAGAAGTCGCGACTGCGCGCCCGGTGGATAGCGTAGCGCTCCTCCAACGGCTTCCCATTCACCACCAGGCGCTTGTGGACCAGCCTCACGCGGTCGCCGGGCAGGCCTACCACGCGCTTGACGAAGTGCTGGGTGGGATGGACGGGGTAACGGAAGACGATGATGTCGCCGCGCCGGATGGGCTGGTAGGGCAGGATGCCGCCCCAACCCTGGCCGTAGTGGACCTTGTCCACCAGCAGGTAGTCGCCGATGAGCAGCGTGTCCTCCATCGACTCGGAGGGGATCTGGAAAGCCTGGACGAGGAAGGTGATCACGAAGACGGCGATGACCACGGTGACGCCGAGCGACTGCACGGACGTGAGCGCTCCGCCATGATGGTCGTGCGTCTCCGCCGGCTCAACCGCGGGCGGCGCGGCGGCGGGTGCGGGCGCTGCCGGCTCGGGAGCGGCTGCCGTGACCGGTTCCTGTTCCTGTTCGCTCATCCGTTACGCAGCTCCTCCAGGGCCTTCTGTGCCGCCAGCTGCTCGGCGCGCTTCTTGGTGGGACCCTGGGCGCGGCTCACGTGCACCCCTGCCACATCCGCGGCAGCGTGGACGCGTACTTCGACGGTGAAGGTCTTGCTGTGCTCCGGCCCTTCCTCGCGGACCACGATGTAGGACGGCTGCGGACGTCCCGAACCCTGCATGAACTCCTGCAGGGCGGACTTATAGTCCGTCACCGGCATGGCGCCCTGGTGCTCCTGGTGCAGGCGCTGGACTTCAGGATCCACGATCCGCTCCCGGACGAAGCTGCGGGCCGCCTCCAGCCCGCCGTCCAGGTACAGGGCGGCGATCACCGCTTCCAGGGCGTTGACCAGCAGCGCCGACTTGCCGCGCCCGCCGCTTTTCTCCTCGCCGCGGCCCAGGCGCAGGTAATCGCCCAGCTGGAACTGGCGCGCGACCTTGATCAGGTGCCGGGCGCTCACCAGGTGAGCACGCAACTTGGAAAGGTCGCCCTCCTGGTGGTCGGGGAAGCGCTGGAACAGTGCCTCGCTGGTGACGAAGCCGAGGACGGCGTCGCCCAGGAACTCCAGCTGTTCGTTGTCGCGCGCGGCCTCCGGCGATTCGGCCTCCGCCGACTCGTGGGCGTGCGAACTGTGGGTGAGCGCCCGTTCCAGCAACTCGCGCCGCTCGAACCGGTGTCCGAGCGCCGCTTCCAGGGCGGAGAGCTCTTCAGCCATCATAAAGGACCGGGCGGCGACCGCCAGGGGCGGCCACCGCACCTTGAAGATCGAACGACCCGCGAGCTACTGCGGTTTCTGCGGCGGCGGGGTGGGCGTCGTGCTCGCAGCCGGGGCGCCCGCCAGTTTCTTCAGCCGGTCGCGCTCCGCGACCATGGCCGGGGTCGCCGGATCCTGCGGCTCGGCCAGCTGCACCGAGCGTTCCGCCGCCTGCAGGGCTTCCGCGTACTTGTCCTGCTTGTCGAGCGCCAGGGCCAGCCGGAAGAAGGTGATAGGGTCCGGGCGGTCGCCCAGGTACTTGATTGCCTCCTTGAAGTGCTTCTCCGCGGCCGCGTGATTCTTCTTGGTGAACTCGGCGGCGCCCAGGGAATTGTGGCCCATGGTGCGCAGCTGGTTCTTGACCGCGGTCACCTGCTCGGCGGGGAGGTGGGGGGGCAGCGCCATGGTGTCGACGTTCGCCAGCCCGCGCTCCGCGAACTTCATGGCATCGGCTAGCTTCTCGTCCTTGTCGATGTCGGTGTCGCGGGTGCGTTCCGCCAGGTAGGTGGCGGTGGTGATGAGGGCCAGGGCGCTGTTGGGACTGAGCTGGATGGCGCGTCGCCCGAAGTCCACCGCCCTGTCGGCGTTGTTCGACTCCTGCGACTTAAGCATCAGCTGCTCATAGAGCATGCCCCTCAGCTCGCTCTGCGGGAACTTGGCCTCGAATTCGCGGGCGGCCACATCGGCCGCGGTCAGATCCGGGGTGTTCAGCACGGCCATGAAGGCCTGGTACTCCTCCGGGCTCTTGGCCTGCGGCTGGCGTGGCGGCGCGGGCGGCTGCTGCGCCGGAGGCGGTTGCTGCTGGGCGCCCGGCATGGTTTGGGCCGGCGGTTGCGCCGGCTGGCCGCCGCCCTGGGCCGCGGCCATGCTCGCGGCCATCAGGACCGCCATAACGCTGGTGACTAGCTTCATATCTGCTCCTCGACTGCTTGCCTTTCCTCAAGAATGTTGATGCTTACTGCTCGCGGCGCGCGACCGGCGGCTGGTACGGCTGCAGCAGCCCACGTTCCGCCGCGGACCTCGTATCCGGGGTGGTATCGCCGGCCCGGAGCGCGGCCCGGTAATGCTCCAGCGCCGCCTCCCGGCTCTCCTGCAGGTCCAGGATCCGCCCCAGGTAGATGTGCGACCAGGCGACGATGCGGGGCTCGCGCGCCAGCTCCAGAGTGCGTTCGAAGTAGGCTTGCGCACCACGCACGTCGCGGTTCAGGGTGGCGGCCCGCGCCAGCAGGAAGAACGCCCGCGCCGGGTCTTCGTCCCTGCGCTCCAGCGCCTGCCGCGCCAGCCGCTCCGCCTCCCGCGGGTCGCCGGAAGTCAGCCGCTCCTCCGCGATGTCCAGCAGCTGTGCCGCTTGTGGCTTAGATGCGCGCACCAGGTCGGGAGCCGCTTGCCGGCCGAAGATCACCGCCTGCGCCCGCTTCTTCTCCTTGCTCAGGTCGATGTTGTACAGCAGGTCGCCGTAGCCCTCCCGCAGCCCGACCTCATCCTTCTCGAACTTCAACAGCGCCTCGTAGAAGTAGGTGGTCAGGACGAAGCCCTCCTGCACCGCCGCGCTGACCATCTGCGCGCGCTCCGGCTCCGGCGCCGTGCGCCTCAGCCGGGCTTCGATGGCGCGGATGAATGACTCCGTCAGCAGCAGGGCCACGTCCTGCTTGTAGCTCTTGTCCATGGGGGCGGCCTGCACCACTTCCAGCAGCGGCTGCAACCGGTTCATGGCCGTCACCCGCTTCAGCGCGAAGGGGTCGAGCACGTAGTGGAGATAGGTGTGCCGGATCTGCTCCCAGGGCAGCTCACCGTCATGCGGCGTCACTACCACGAAGTAATCGTCGCCGTAATTGCGGGCGTTCACCTGGCCGGGCGCGCCCAGCGGCTCCAGGTAGATGATGAACCGCCGGCCCACGAAGCCGCCGGTCGCCAGCCGCAGGTACAGGTCGGTGTCCAGGAGCATCTTCGAGACCGCCTCAGAGTGGCGCGCGACGTGGCCCTCGTACTGCGGCTGGTGCTTGCGCCAGGCCTGGTGCAGGCCGGCGGCGGCGTGGAACTCCTTCAAAAGCGGCAGGGCACCGAGGATGTACTGGGTGTCGGGCGGCAGGTCCGACTCCCGCAGGTTGGTGGAGAAGTCGGGAGGGGGACCGAGACTCAGCGCCAGCGAGACGTAGTTCGCCAGGTCGCGCGAGGCATCGCCCTGGCGGTGGTCGCGATAGAAGTTGCAGAGTCGCTCCCGTACTTCCTGGGTGGCGGGCGAGGCTTCGAGGGAGGTCGCAACCTCCTGGCGCACGGTCTTGCGGATCGGGTCCGAGGCCCCCAGTTCCTGGTCGTAGCCGCAGGTGTTCAGGGCGGCCAGCACGCTGAACAATGTCTCGCTGGTCTCCAGGGAGGCGCGCATCTGGGCCGCGGCGGGCAGGGCGCTCAGGGCGCACACTGCCACCAGACACGCGATGCGGGCACGGTAGGGCAGCGGACTCCTCCTGAGATGGGCTGGGACAGGGAGATTAACCACCAAGTTTAAGGACGGGGCGCGCCGGGGTCAAACCGGGCGCGCAGCCCGCGCGTCATCCCTTCACGTTGATCTTGGAGAACGACAGCAGCACGCGCGACGGCATGGGCCGCCCGAAGGAAGTGGCCGGGCGGAAGGTGGTGAAGATCATCACTTTGTTCAGCCGTGGCCGCAGCTCGTCGTGGCTGCCCGCAGGCGCCGAGAGGATGCGGTAGTCCTGCACCCGCCCGTTCTCGTCCACCAGGGCTTCCACTTCCACCACGTCGGAGACCGCGCTGTCCACGCCGGGCTCAAGTGGGAAAGCCTGGAGCTCCGCCGGGGTGTACAGCATCGAGCCGACATTGCGGTCCGACGCCGTCAGGTCGACCGGCAGGGCGAAGAAACCGATGACCAGCCCGAAAAAGACCACGGCGCTGATCACGCCGGCGGTGGCGGGCAACATCATGCCGTTCAAGGCGTCTTCCACGCGCCCCCACCAGTATCCGAAGGTGCGACGCTGCGCGTGCAGGACGGCCTCGCGGGCCAGCGCCACGCGGATGCGGAACGCCAGTTCCGGCGGCGCGGCCCTGCGGCCGGCGCGCGCCAGCAGCTGCTGCGTCCCGCGCAGCTGTGCGTATTCCCCGCTGCATTCCCGGCACTGCTCCAGGTGGGAGGTGATCTCCCGCATCTGGGTGCCGGTCACAGCGCCATCCAGGTACGACGAGAATGTGGCCCGGGCTTCCGTGCACTTCATCATCGCGATACCTCGAGTCCCAGCCCGCCACCGCGGGCCGCTTCCGCCGATGCGACGCGTTTCCTGCTCTGCGGCTCCTGCAGCCCGAGCTCCGCCCCCGCCTGCTGGACGTAGCCGGCCAACCGCTTCTTCAATGCATTACGCCCGCGCATCAGCCTCGATTTCACCGTTCCCAAGGAGATCTCCAGGATCTCCGCGATCTCTTCGTACGCCAGGCCCTCGATGTCCCGCAGGACGACGGTCGTGCGGTAGGGCTCCGGCACCTCTTTCAGCTCTGCTTCCACCCGGGCGCGCACTTCCTCGTGCGCCATCAGGTCGAAGGGTGACTCGGCTTCGTCCACCAGGACCTCTTCCAGGCCGCGCTCGCCCGCTTCCGCCGGCTCCATCGAGCGTTCCCGGCTCTTGTGCCGGAACCACCAGCGCTTCTGGTTGGAAGCCTCGTGGATGGCGATGCGGTAGATCCAGGTCTTCAGGCTCGCTTCTCCGTGGAAGCGTTTCATGCCGCGGAAGACCTTCAGGAAGACTTCCTGGGTCGTGTCGGCGGCGTCCGCGGGATCGCTCAGGATGCGGTACACCAGGCTGTACACGGGCTGGTGATAGCGCCCGATCAGCCAGGCGTACGCTTCCTCGCTGCCGGCCTTCAGCTCGGCAATGACCGAGGCCTCTTCGGCCCGGACCGCGATCGCGCTCGCCAGATTGCCCAACGCCTCTGCTCCCGCCATGTTGCTCATGGCGTACACCTAAACGTTAGCAGGATGCGCATACGGCAAACAACAACTTTCCCGCCGCCGGTTACCCCAGTTCCTGGCAGTTCATATGCTTAGACCCCGCCAAGGCTTACAAAGTTCCCAGTCTTAGAACGTCCGGATAGCTGCATCTTGCATGACTTGCAAGCACTTAGCCCTTAGCCACTAGCCCTTAGCTCCGGGCGCTCCTGGCCTGCGGGAGCTAACGGCTAAGGGCTAAGAGCTACGGGCCTCCTACTGCTGCGTGGCCGGAGCTGGCTTCTTGCGCTTCTTGGGGGGCTCGTTGTCGTCCACCACGATACGTTTGACCGGGGCCGAAGCCGCCTGGGCCTTCGATTGCGAGCGCAGCCGCGCCAGCTCGATGTCCTTCGCCTGCGCCAGGTACTCCATGCGGTCGGCCAGCGACCGGCGCACCGCCTCCAGGTTCTGTAGGTGCGGCGCCAGCAGCCGGTAGTCCTCCTTGGGCCCGAAGGCGCCGGCCAGCTCGGTCAGCGAGGCGAAGACGTCGTAGAGGACGTTCAGGTTGCGGTAGAGCTTGAAATTGGCGCTCAGGTTCTCCGGTCCGCCGCGCACCGCGGCGATCATGCCGGGCAGCGCGGCCACCATGTTCTGCTGGATGGACTGGGCGTACTGCCGGCCCTGCTCCCTGCCGTCGCTCTTCCACTTGTCGATGCGCAGCGAGGCCAGGTCCACCAGCGCCGCCTGCGAGGTCTGCTCCAACAGCGCCAGCGCCTGGCCTACGTCCTGCCCGGCGGGTTGCGCGGGAGCCGACACCTGCGCCGGCGCGCCGACCGCCAGCATGGCCGCCAGGGCCGTTAGGACTACCGTTCTTGCCATTAGGTCTCTCCGGGGGTGTCTCTGGTTTCGATGTAGGAATAGCGGCCTTGGGTTAGCCAAAAAGACATCCACCACGGAGACACAGAGGCACAGACGATGGAAAGGCATTCCTCCGCGTCTCCGTGCCTCCGTGGTGGGTGTGGCCGTTTGCATTTTTGCAGGTGGTCGGCGAAAA
>CAYTPH010000083.1:0-10292 GCA_964439635.1 uncultured Terriglobales bacterium | reverse complement strand
GCCCATGGTCATCAAGTGGGGACGCCACGGCTCCTTCTACGCTTGCTCCGCCTACTCCAAGGACGACCCCAACTCCTGCACCTTCACCAAGGAAAACCCCATCGACCTGCCCGACCTCGATTCCGCGGACATGCAGGAGACCTCGCAGGAAGAGTATTGCGAGAACTGCGGCAAGGTCATGGTGCTGAAGCGTGGACGCTTCGGGCAGTTCATGGCCTGCACCGGCTATCCCGAGTGCAAGACCACGCGGCGGCTGGACCAGGCCAAGAAGGTCCCCGACATCCCGCTGGACGAGACCTGCCCGCGCTGCGGCCGTAATCTGATCCTGCGCCACGGGCGCTACGGCGAGTTCACTTCCTGCTCCGGCTATCCCGACTGCAAGTACGTGAAGCAGAACTACGTCGGGATGAAGTGCCCGGCCTGCAAGGAAGGCGAGCTAGTGGAGAAGAAGTCGCGCTTCGGGAGCACCTTCTTCGGTTGCGACCGCTATCCCAAGTGCAAGTTCACCTCGGCGCACCGGCCGCTGCCGGAGCCCTGCCCCAAGTGCGGCAGCCCCTACCTGGTGTTCAAGAACCTGAAGTCGGGCCCGGTGATCGTCTGCCCCAACAACAAGAAGCAGGGAGTGGACGAGGAGAAGCCGCGGCGGCGGAAGAAGGGCGAGGCCGAGAGCACCGTGGTCTGCGATTACTCGCGTCCGGCGCCGCCGGAGATGGTGCCGCCCCCGGCGGAGCAGCCGCGGCCGGAAACCCGGGCGTAGTCGGCAGCCGTCAGCTCCCTTCGCGTCCCCTGCGGCTAGAATCTTTTATTCACTATTCCGGGAAACCGCCCTACACCCCGATGGAGGAACTTATGTCTGCAAGCGCCACCCCTGCTGATGCCGAGATCGTTCTGAAGCTCTACGACCTGCGCCGCGAGGCCGAGATGCGCAAGGCCCGCGCCTGGATCACCGGCGAGTTCTGGCCGGACACCGCCGACGACGTGATCAAGGTCGGCTTGGATTTCGGCAGCCAACACAATGCCTGGTACCGCCAGGTGACCACCTACTGGAACATGGCCGCGGCGCTAGTGCTGCGTGGCGCCGTGAGCCGCGAGCTGTTCGTTGATTTCGGCGGAGAGATGTTCTTCCTGTTCGCCAAGTTCGAGCCCTTCGTGAAGGCCATCCGCGAGAAGTTCAACGCGCCGGAGTTCCTGGAGAACATCGAGAAGGTGGTGGACTCGACGCCGGGCGGGCGGGAGCGTATCGCGCGGCTGCAGGAGCGGATCAAGTTCGTCCGCCAGCTGCGGGCCCAGGCGGCGAAGGGCTAGGTCCGCGTCGCCGATCCGGCTGCCGGCTGACGACTGCCGACTAGCGACTCAGGAAATGTATTCCTTGATGTACTCGTCGTCGCAGGCGGCGAGTTCGGCGGCGGTGCCGTCGAAGATCTTGCGGCCGTCGCGCAGGATCAGGAAGGTGGTGTGCACGTCGCGCCGTGGCGACTCCGACAGCGGCCGCATGTCGTTCTTCTCCACGTCGAAGTAGTGGGTGGCCATGATGAACGCGTCCTGCAGCCGGTGGGTGACCAGCAGCGAAGTGCTCTTGTAGACGTCGCGCTGCTTGACGATGAGCTCGATGATGGTGGTGGAGGTGATGGGATCCAGCCCGCCGGTGGGCGAATCGTAGAGCAGGACTTCGGGCTGGGTGACGATGGCGCGGGCGATGGCCACGCGCCGGCGCATGCCGCCCGACAGTTCCGCCGGAAACATGGGCAGGGTGTGCTCCAGTTCCACGAACCGCAGCGCCTCGACCACGCGCTTCCGCGCTTCGTCCAGCGGGACATCGCCCTCTTCCATGAGCCGGTAGGCGACGTTCTCCTCCACCGTCAGCGAATCGAACAGCGCGCTCTCCTGGAAGACCATGCCGATCTGGCGGCGCAGCTCGAACAGGTCCTCCTCGCGCATCTGGGTGACGTCGTAGCCCAGGACGTGGATGTGGCCGCGGTCGGGCTTCACCAGGCCCAGCGCCAGCTTGAGGATGGTGGTCTTGCCGGAGCCGGCCACACCGAAGACCGCCTTGGTCTCGCCCCGGGCCAGCTCGAAGCTCACGTTCTCCAGCACCTGGTTCTCGTCGAAGGCGAGGGAGACATCGTCGAAGACCACGGCCTTGTGCCGGGGTGCTTCCGGCGGGTTGGGATCGAGGAGCGTGCTGGCGGTCTCGGGCATGTCAGCGGGCGATGGTCAGCATGAGCACGCGAGTGATGAAGAAGTCGAAGATCAGGATGAGTACCGAGGCAGCCACCACCGCCTGGGTGGTGGAGCGGCCCACGCCCTGCGTCCCGCCCTTGGTCGAAAGACCGTAATAGCAGCCCACGGTAGCGATGATGAAGCCGAAGAACAGCGGCTTCACCAGCCCCATCACCACGTCGGCGAAGACCAGCGACTGCCAGGCGTTGGACCAGTACTGGTTGGCATCCAGGCCCAGCATCACCCAGGCCACCATGAAGCCGCCGGTCAAACCCACCAGGTCGGAGATGATGGTCAGGAAGAACAGCATGACCACGGTGGCCACCACCCGCGGCGTGACCAGCTTTTTGGTGGGGTCGGTGCCCAGGGCGCGCATGGCGTCGATCTGCTCGGTGACCTTCATCGAGCCTAGCTCGCTGGCCATGCCGGAGGAGTTGCGTCCGGAGACCATCAGCCCGGTCAGCACCGGCCCCAGCTCGCGCACCATGGAGAGCGACACCAGTTGTCCGATCAGCTACAGGCTGCCGAAGCGCTCCAGGGTGTTGGCCCCTTGCAGCGCCAGCACCGCGCCGGTGAAGAAGCCGGTGAGCACCACGATGGGCAGCGACCCGACTCCGATCAGGTCGGCCTGTTGCAGGGTGTCGCCGAGGTATCGCGGGTGCCCGAACAGGTTGATGAGCGAGCGCCACGCCAACAGGGAATATTCCTGCACCGCCAGGACGGTCTGCTTGGCGTAATCGATGGGATCGATCAGTTCCATGCGAGAGACGGAATATAGCAGAGCGGGCGCGGCAAACCAACGCAGCCGGAGTCGACAGTCGTCGAGCGGCGGTCGTCAGCTATTTCTGGTCCTCTGACTACGCTATCGCGCCGGTTCGTCCCACCCGATTGACGCCTCCGCATCCCCTCCCCGACAATGCTGCGACACGGGGGTGAGCATGTCCGAACGGAAATCTGTGTCTACGCCCAAGCCCGAGGTCCGCAACGGCTGGGTGCGCAAGTCCGACCTCGACGCCTGGCTGGACCGCCACCTGCCGGTGCCCACGCGGGTCATCACCAACGAGGAGTTCCAGCCCGTCCCGCAGACGGCCGCGCAGCGCCGCGTGGAGCACACCCTGCTGGCGGAGGCCGGGCGCGCCGCCCGCCGCCTGGGCGTGGATCGCCGCCAGTTCCTGCGCACCTCCTGCGGCATGGCCATGGCCTTCGCCGCCATGAATTCCGTCTTCGGCCCGCTGTTCAAGGTGGACGCCGCCGAGTTGCTCGATCCCGCCGCCGCCGACGCCAAGACCAGGTTCTTCATCTTCGACGTGCAGACGCACCACGTCGCTATGCCCGGCCAGGCCCCCGGCGCCGACCAGAACTTCCTGGAAGCGGTGGTCCAGATGCGCGGCATGGCCCGCCGCATGAACCCCGCGCTCAAGGACCGCGAGCCCAAGATCGAGGACGCCCACATCGAGAACTACATCAAGGAGGTCTTCCTCGACAGCGAGACCGACGTGGTGGCGCTCTCCGCCCTGCCCGCCGAAGCCGAGGAGACCAGCGTCCTCACTCCCACGGTCATCGACAACACCAAGGGCTGGGTGAACGAACTGACCAAGTCGCCGCGGGTGGTCAGCCACGGCTACTTCTCCCCCGACCTGGGCGCGCAGAACCTGGAGTACATGGAGGCGCAGACCACCAAGCTGAAGATTGACGCCTGGAAGGGCTACACCGGCGTGGCCCGCGCCAAGGGTAAGCAGGGCTGGCGTATCGACGACGAGAAGAACTCCTACCCCGCGCTGGAGTTCGCCCGCAAGAAGGGTATCCGCAACATCTGCCTGCACAAAGGGCTGCCGTTCCCCGGCGATCCCGAGCTGTGGAGCCCCATGGACATCTGCAAAGCGGCGGTGGATTTCCCCGACATGAACTTCCTGGTCTACCACGCCGGCTTCAAGAGCGTGCAGCAGTCGCTGCCCAAGGCCGCCGACGGCTTCGCCAAGGACGCGCACATCCCCTGGACCAGCGACCTGTGCGCCTGGAAGAAGAAGAACCCGCAGGTGAAGAACATCTACATGGAGATGGGGTCGACATTCGCGCTGATGGTCACGGCCAACCCGCTGCTGGCGGCGCACGTGATGGGCATGATGATCGAGGCCTTCGGCGCCGACCACGTGCTCTGGGGCACCGACTCCATCTGGTGGGGCTCGCCGCAGTGGCAGATCGAGGCTTTCCGCCGCCTGGAGATCCCCGGCGAGCTGCAGAAACGCTTCGGCTACCAGCCGCTCACCGACGACGTCAGGCGCCAGATCTTCGGCCTGAACGCCGCCAAGGTGTACGGCATCGATCCCAGGACCAAGCTGCACCCGGTGCCCGACGACTACGTGGAGCGCCTGCGCAAGCTGTACAAGCAGGCGGGCGCGCCCACGCCTTCGAACACCCAGTACGGCTGGGTGCGGGCGGACAGTGTGGCCGCGGGTCTCTGACCACGGGGTCCCCGGCGCGCCCGGTTTTGGCGCGCTGGGGTCGGAGTCGCGGCGTTGGCGCGCAGCGCCGATTCAGGGCAGCAAGTCCTTGGGGATGGGGTTGTCCTTGCGCTCGCTGTCCCAGATGGCGCCGGCGATCCACCAGCGGGTGCCGTCCCAGAAGAGCTCGATGCTGTTCACGCCCCGTCCGCCCACCGGACCATCGGCCGTGTTGCGCCACTCATAGGTGCTGAACACGTGGGCGATGTTGCCGAAACGCTTCGTCACCCGGTGGACCTCCTTCTCGAAGAAGCCTTCCTTCATCAGGAACGGTTCGGAGCGCTTCACGTACTCCTCGTGGCTCATCACTTCCGGCACCGGCTTGCCGTCCTTGCCGACGCCCATGGACACGAACTTCACGCCCGGGATGTAGAGCGAGCGGTCGCGCGCCCAGTCGCGCTTCTGCCCGGACGGGCCGGAAATGACGTCGTAGAAGGCGTCCATGATGCCGTCCAGCGAGCTCACATCCTCGGGGCGAGTCGGCTTGTCCTGCGCCACGGCCTGGACCACTAACATCGATAAGAGCAAAACGATCTTTCGCATTCCTCAGTGCTCCTCTGTGTCCTCTGTGGTTAAGACTTTCCTGGCGCCGGCAGCATATCCCACACCCGCCAGAACTCCCGCATCTCTGCCGGCGTGCCCAGGGAGATGCGTGCGTGCGTCTCCAGCGGCGGGAAGGGGCGTCCGATGCGGACGTTATTCTTGCCGAAGTGGGCGATCACCTCGCGCACTGGCCGCCCGGTCTCGATCATGAAGAAGTTGGCGTGCGAGGGCATGAAGCGCACGCCGCGTGCCGCTGCCTGCTTCTGGAATTCGCCGCGGTCGGCGGCGTTGCGGGCGACGGCAGCGCGCCAGCCGGCGCGGTCGTCCAGGCCGGCGGCGGCGGCGCGGCAGGCCAGCGCGTTGGGCTGGTCGAAGAGTTGGAAGCGCGCCATCTCGGCGATCACCTTCTCCGGGCCGACGGCGTAGCCGACGCGCATCCCCGCCATGCCGTAGATCTTGGAGAACGTTCGTGCCACGAAGGCGCGCGGGTGCTGCGCCGGCTGGTCGAGGTAGGAGATGTAATCCGAGCCCTCGGCGGTGTCGTGGTATGCCTCGTCGATCAGGACGCAGGTCTCGGGCGAGAGCTTGGCCAGAAAGGCGTCGATCTCCGCGCGCGGAGTGATGGTGGCCGTGGGGTTGTTGGGATTGCAGATGTAGACCAGGTCGGCGTCGGATTTCGCCAACGTCGCCAGGTCGTGGGCCCAGTCAGGCCGCAGCGGTGTCCTTGCGACCTTGCCGTCGCGGCGCTCCCAGTAGTAGCCGAGCGCCTCGAAGGTGGGCGAGGCCTGGGCCAGCAGGCGAGTGCGGGTGCAGAAGGCCTCGGCGGCCATGCGCAGGATGTCGGTGGAGCCGCCGCCCAGCAGCACCTGCTCGGGCTTCACCCGATGGAAGGTGGCGAGCGCCGCGGTCAGCTTCTCCTGCTCCGGGTCGGGATAGCGGTTGCAGATGTCCATGGCCTCGCGTACGGCGGCGTGCATGGAGGGGAAGGGCCCGTAGGGGTTCTCGTTCGACATCAGCAGGATGGGCCCGCCGGGCTCCGGCACCCGCCGCGGCTCCGCCCAGGCGAACTGCGAGGCAGGGAACTGCAAGGCGGCGGCTGCGGCGGTGGCGGTCCCAGTTGACTTCAGGAATGTTCTGCGGGAAAGCATGGCCCCTCCAGAGTGGAAGGGATTGTAAATGGGAATTCGCCAATGCGAGCGCTAACTACGGGAACGACCAGAGAGCAGGGACCAGCAAAGCGTTTGCCGGTGGGAAGCCCGAAGGGCGTTTGAAAGTAGCCCACCCCGAAGGGGTGGGTATAGGTCCCATTGAAATGAACGAGCCCGCTTCAGCGGGCGATTGAACGTTTCAATCGCCCCCGAAGGGGGCTCCTCCCTATGCCGACGCTTCTTCCCACCGCTCCGCGGTGGGCTACTCTCAAACGCGCTTCGCGCTCCTGCTGCGGCGACGCTTTAACTGGGAATCAGCCACGGCACGCCGGGCGATTAGCGCAATTGCCGATGTGCGTCCACCCAGTACATCCACGCCACGAACAGCCACTGCCCGAAGGCCGACCATTGCAGCACCTGCACGTTGGGCGGCGGCGGGCCGAGCAGGTTGGCTGCGTAGACGGCGATAAGAACCAGCCCTAACGCAGCCAGGCCGTATCGGCCGATGCGGTCGCGGGCGCTGGTGCTGCGCGCGTAGAGAAGCAAACCGAGGACGAAGATCCCCAACTCCGCCACCAAGGTCGCCATCATGGAATTCCACAGTCCGAATCCCGCCAGCGGTCCTCCTGGCCACAGCGGCAGGTCGGGACGGTGGACCAGCAGGTCGAGGAACCAGTGGCTGGCCACGGCGGCGGCGAGCACCATCGCGCCGCGCGCGTTGCGGCGAGCCAGGAAATAGACCACCGCGAACGCCGCGCTCCAGCCCAGCACCGTCAGCAGGCTGTGGCTGACCGGGTAATCGTAGAAGTCCAGCGGCGTGACCCGCGTGACGCCCGGCGCGATGCGCACCTGCTCCACCCCGGCCACCAGCAGCACCGGCCACAGCAGGTCCAGGAAGACGCCCGCCATCGCCTGCGTGCCCAGCGACACTCTGGGCGCGGTCCTCTTCGCCGCCAACGCGACCCCGTAATGACCGAGGAACATGAGACCGAGTGTAGATGGAGGTCGCCGCGGTAGCCAGTGCGCCTGTTCCTGCCGTGCCACTGGCCTGCCGCCGCCGCCGTGGTCTATAAACGGGCACCATGGACAAGAACGAGTGGCAGAAAGAGATGGAACGCGGCCTGGCACCGGTAACGCCCGAGGAATTCGACAGGCTGACGAAGACGAAGGATCAGGAAGCGGCCTGCCATTTCATCTTCGACAAGGCGCACTGGAAGTGGACGGAGCACGGCGACGCCGTGCTCACCACCGGGGAGCGGACCGTGCTGGCGGTGGAGACCTTCTTCGGCGAGGGCTCGAACGGCGGCTTGGTCCAGTTCCTGGAGAATGAAAGCGGCGCGTACGCCCAGCACCTCCCGGAGGCCCTGGAGCGAGTTGGGCTGACTGCCTATGCGCCGATCGCGCGCGAACTCCGGGCATTGTTCCCCGATGGTATCTCGCCCGACCCGGAGGCGCGGTTCGACCAGATCGACTCACTGGATGAGGAGCAGGCTGTCGCCATGGAAGAGTTGGAAGACCGCTTCTTCGAGCTATATCTGCGAAAGCACGCGGTCGAGGAGTTCCGGCAGAAGCTGGCCGCCTACATCCGGTCCCACCGCGAGGAATTCGTGCGCGAGCCCTAGGCCCGCAGCGTCCCGCCCACAGCCTCCAGCGCCTTGACGATCCGTGCCGTCCAGGCCGCCACCTCATCGTCGCGCAGAGTGCGCTCCTGCGACTGGAAGCCGGCGCGCAGCAGCATGGAGTACTTGCCCGCGGGCACGCCGTGCTGCCCCGAGGCCGCCAGGTCCACGGGGCCGAAGCTCCGCATCTCCGCGATGTTCAGCGCCGCGATGGTCGAGCGGATGCGCTCGTACGCCACCTGGTTGGGGAACAGGAACGAGAAGTCGCGCTCCACCGCCGGGTAGCGCGAGATGGGCACGTACCGCGGCTGGCGAAGCGGCGCCTGGTACAGGCGGTCGAGGTAGAGCTCGGCGATATAGGCGTCCTGCTTCAGCTTGCGGGCGGCCGCCACGTCGGGGTGCAGCTGACCGAAACGCGCCACCGTCTGGCCGTCGATGACGGCGCGCGCCGAACGCCCGGGATGGAAGTAATCCGGCGTGGTGGCGTCGAAGTAGAGCTGGTCGTGTTGGAACTCCGCCAGCAGGGTCTCGAGGTCGCCCTTCAGGTCGAAGAACGTGTAGTCGCGCGCGGCCTGGTGGACGCCACCGCCGAGCTTGCCAGTCGCGCCCAGGCAGGCGTGTTTGCGCTCGTCGGTCTTGGCGCCCGTCATCTCGTACACCTTGCCCTGCTCGAACAGCCGCACGCTGTCGCTGCCCCGGTTCAGGTTGTAGGCCAGCATGTTCAGCATGCTGGGCAGGAGCGAGGTCCGCATCACCGACATCTCTTCATTCAGCGGGTTCTCGATCTCGACTGCCTGTGCCGTCGAGAACGCTTTGGCGTCGGCGTGCGAGATGAAGGTGTTGGACAGCGCCTCGTGGTACCCCAGCCCCAGCAGAGACCGGCGGACCGCCTCGTCCTGCGCCGCATCCGGCAGCTCCACCACCGCTCCGGCGAAGGCCGGCAGCGTGTTGGGGAAGCGGTTGTAGCCATGGATGCGGGCGATCTCTTCGATGACGTCGATCTCGCGCTCCACATCCAGCCGCCACGTGGGGATCTCGACCTGCGACGTATGCCCCGCGGTTACGCCGAAGCCCAGCCGCCGCAGCATGCCATCAATGTTGGGGATGTCGCGGCCCAGGATGCGCTGCACCTCGGAGCGGCGGAGGGACACCGTAGGCCGGTCCACGGTGCGGCTGATCACGTCGATCTCGTCGCCCTCCAGCTCGCCGCCGGCCCACTCCAGGATGAACTGGGCCACGCGCGTCGCCGCCAGTGGGGTGGCGCCCCAGTCGGCGCCGCGCTCGAAGCGGTGCGAGGCGTCGGTGTGCATGCCCAGGCGGCGCGCCATCTTGCGGATCACCACCGGATCGAACCACGCGGCCTCGATCAGGATGTTCTTGGTCCGATCGGTGATCATGGTGTCGTAGCCACCCATCAGGCCGGCCAGCGCCACCGCGCGCTCGGCGTCGGCGATCACCAGGTCGTCCTTGGTCAGCGTGCGCTCCACGCCGTCGAGGGTCACCAGCTTCTCGCCGTCCCTGGCGCGGCGGACCACGATCTTGCCGCGCAACTTGTCCAGGTCGAAGGCGTGGGTGGGGTGGCCCATCTCGATCAGGTTGTAGTTGGTGGCATCGGCGGCGTTGTAGATGGGGCGTGCGTCCATCGCCTCCAGCCGGCGCTTCACCGCCTGCGGCGATTCCTTGATGGTGACCCCGCGCACGATCCGCGCCGTGTACCGGCCACAGCCCTGCTGGTCCGCGATCTCGATGGGGAAAGTCGCCTTGCCCTTGGCCGCCGGCAGCTTGGGCACGATGGGCTTCAGCTCCAGGTCGTAGAGGGCCGAGCACTCCCGCGCCACCCCGTAGTGGTTCATGCAGTCGGGGCGGTTGGTGGTGATCTCCATCTCGAAGACTGTGGCCTGGCCCTCGCCCGAGACGGACTCCACGCTCGTCCCCGCCATGGTCAGGTCGGTAGCGAGGGTGCGCTCGTCGACCTTGAAGTCAACGAACTCGCGCAGCCAAGTGGGGCTGATCTTCACCTGCGTTTCCCACGAGGTTCGAGTTGATCGATTACAGCAGGGAGCAACCTCTTCATGCTGCGGAAATGGTAAGGAGCGTGTGCAAGCACGTCGCGATACAGCAGTTCCTTCAGCAGCTTGGCGAGGCGCCTCTGTTGCGCTGGTGACCTAAACTTTTCTATTTCTGCCACCCTCTGTTTGTGGCGCTCGGCGATTTCCCAAAGGTCTGCCAAGTCGACGGCTATTGCGCTGGCCTTGTCGTCA
>CAYTPH010000082.1:0-10318 GCA_964439635.1 uncultured Terriglobales bacterium | reverse complement strand
TGGTCAGCTCGCGGTGGCCGCGGTCGATGAGAACGCACAGCTGAACGCGGCGGGGGCGGCCGTGGTCGAAGAGGGCGTCCATGGCGGCGCGGGTGGTGCGGCCGGTGTAGAGGACGTCGTCGATCAGCACCACGTCCTTGTCCTCCACCTCCACGCCCAGCTCCGACTTCTGCACCACCGGCTTGGGGCCGACGGTGGAGAGGTCGTCGCGGTAGAGGGTGATGTCCAGGGTCCCGGTGGGGACCTTGGTGCGCTCGATCTGGGCGATGTGCTTGGCCAGTCGCTCGGCCAGTGGCACGCCGCGGCGCTTGATGCCGACCAGCGCCAGGTTGGCGACGCCGTTGTTCTTCTCCACGATCTCGTGGGCCAGGCGCACCAGGGTGCGCTCGATCTCGGAGCCGGACATCAGCAACTTCTTCTCGCGCAGGGGGACGGTCTTGGGCTGCGTGGTCATGGTTCGGTCCTTCCTGCGCCTCGGGCGACTGGTTCAGGGCTGGGGAAGCCGCATGATAACGGGAGCGAAGCCGGGCAGCAAGTTTTCGCTCAGCGGGGCCCTTTTTGGGAGCGGGCGGCCAGGGCGCCGCCGATAGCGCCGCTGATCACGAAGATGACCACCAACAGGACCATCATGCCGGTGATGAGGGTAGCGAAGCCCTCGGGCGAGGTCATGAGGCGAAGGACTTCCTGGGCCTCGGGCTGGCTGCCGGCGCGGCGCTCCATCTCCTCGATAAAGCCGGAACGGAAACCTGGGCGGAGGAGGATAAAGGCGACGAATATCCCACCGTAGAGCACCCCGCCGACCAGACCAGCCAGCGCTCCCAGGCGCGCGCCAACGCTCCCGGTCATCACAGTCAACGGTATTGTTTTGTGGTACTTGGAGGTCGTCCAGGAACCGGCCGCGGCGGCCCACACAATAAAGAGGATGCCCAAGATGGGAAGCGATGACAGCACCGCCGCCACCACGCCGGAGGTAACGGCGAGGGGCAGGGCTTCGCCCCAGTGGATGACAGTGGCATCGGGCGACCCTGCGTATGGGGGCCAAACGGGCTCGGCCGGGGGCTGCATCTCCGCTGGGGTGCCGGGCGGGAACGGTGGCGTGGCCGGGTCGGGAGAGCCGACGTTCACCCGGATCTGGGGAGCACCGCACTGCGGGCAGAAGGGCGTCCCTTCCGCGACGGCGGTGCCGCAGCGATTGCAGTTGTAGTCCACTGCACCCAAGTTACAGCAGGCCCTCGGAGGGGCGCAACCGGGCGTATCCGATGTGCTTTGTCGCTGCGTGCATTGAATTCACCACAGAGACACAGAGGACACAGAGGAATCCACTTCTTCCTTGTGGTGTTCTCTGTGTCTCTGTGGTGAGACTTGCCTAGATGGTGTCGTCCTCGCCGCGAGTCTGGATGTAGACCATGCTGAACTCGCTGCCCTTGTTACTGGGGCGGACGGAGACGATGCGATGTCCGCCGCCGGCGCGGACGGCGAGCTCGACCTTCTCCGGGTGAGCGCGGTCGGCCTTGCAGGCGGGTTCGCGCTCGCTGTGCTCGTGCTTGTCCACATCGATGTCGATGTCGCCCTTGCACTCGGTGACCGGCCCCATACGCTTCATTTCCTGGCGGTAGAAGTCGAGGACCTTGTCGCGGGCATCGTCGGATTCGTAGCTGATGGCGACCACCTTGAAGGCGAAGCCACCGGTATCAAAGGAGACGCGCGCGCTCTCGTTGTCGCCGTCGTGCACTTTCTTGCGGCGTGCGCCGGGGTACTCGGGAAGGCCGACGTGCTTGGCATCGGCTTCGTCGGTGGTGACGCTGGCGGAGAAGAACGGGGTATTGATCTCCACGTTCTCGGCCTTGCCGTCCTTCTTCTTGTCGGACTGGATGCTGCAGCCGGCGACGGCGCCCATCAGGACCAGGGCGGCCAGCACGACGCCGATCAGGGCAAGGACACGTTGAATGGCGTCAGCGGCCGCCAGCGGCTTGCATGCGAACGTTCTCACGACGCAACCCTCCTTTGCGGCTGACCAGCGCGGGGCGGTCGAGGCCCGCGCCGCGCGCAGCGAACGCCGGGATGGTGACCGGCAGGCGGCCATGGATGGGGATCTCGCTGAAGAGCGCCTTCACGGCGCTCACCTCGGACACCGGCGCGTTGGAGAAGGTGCAGAGATAGGTCTGGACCTCGGGGAAGCCGGCGGCCAGGTAGGGGCTGCCGAGCGAGACCAGCACGGTCTTGCCGGCGGCGCGCTCCAGCAACTGCCGGAGCAGCGCCGCGTGGGCGTCGCCAAGGGCCACCGTGTTGGTGTATTGACCCTGCACTTTCACCATCTTGCCGGCGGACGGGATGGAGATCACGGCCGCCACCACCTGCTGGGCCCGCTCCGCCGCCGCCAGCACCTCCGGGGTCATGCCCGAAGCGGTGCCGGGATCGACGTAGAAGATGCGGGCGTCCGGCGCGCGCGCTTTCAGCTCGCGCTCGAGGCTCCGGCCCGAATCCGAGCGCATGTCGTCGGTGAAGATGACGGCAAGGACACGGCTGCCGGGGTCCTCCTTGATCTGGTACGCGTTCGAGGGCCGCGGGGTTCCGCCTTTCTTGAGGGGGAGGGCCTGGCCGTTGTCGCGCACCAGGGTGACGGCACGGTCGGCCACCTGCTGGGCAAAGGCCAGGTTCACGGGGCTGTTGACGATGGTGGGCAGGGCCTCGGGATCGACCAGGCGGGCGCGGTACAGGCCGATGGCGGCCTTGGCGCGCAGCACCTTGAGGACGCTGGCGTCGATCTGCGATTCGGAGAGCTCGCCGCTGCGCACGGCGGCGAGCAGGGCGTTGAAGGCGGCGTCCAGGTCGAAGGGCAGCAGGACCATGTCGTTGCCCGCCTTCACCGCTTCGACGGCAGCCCGGCCGGAGCGGGCTCCGGGAAACAGGCGAGTGATAGCGCCCATGTCCATGGCGTCGGTGACGACCAGGCCCTGGAAGCCGAGCTCTTCCTTCAGCAGTCCGCCGATCACGTTGCGGGAGATGGTGGCGGGGCGGTCGGGATCGGGCTCGAGGGCGGGGACGGTGACGTGCGCGGTCATGACGGCATCCACGCCGCCGTCGATGGCTTTCACGAACGGCACCAACTCCACCGCATCCAGGCGCTTGCGGTCGCCCTCGACACGGGCCATGCCCAGGTGGGTGTCGGCGGAGACGTCGCCGTGGCCGGGGAAGTGCTTGGCGGTGGTGAGCATGCCGAAGTCGCGGGCGCCCTCGACGTAGGCGACCGCGAGATCGCCGACCGCGCCGGGGTCTTCGCCGAAGGCGCGGGTGTTGATGATGGGGTTCTGCGGCACCGAGTTCACGTCCACGATAGGGAAGAAGTTCCAATGGACGCCGATGGCGCGGGCCTCCTGGGCGACGACGCGGGCGAAGTCGCGCATGGCGGCGTCGTCGCCCACGGCGCCGAAGGCCATGGCGTGGGGGAAGTGCACGGTGGAGTAGAAGCGCATGCCCAGGCCGCGCTCAAAGTCGGCGGCCACGATGAGCGGGAGTTCGGCTTCGCGCTGCACCCGGTTGGTGAACATCGCGGCTTCGTAGGGCTGGTTGCGAAAGACCAGCGCGCCCTCGGCGCGCACGGTGAGCAGGATGCCCCCCAGGTGGTAGCGGCGCACCATGTCGCGGAGTTGCAGGAAGCGGGGGTCGCTGACGTTCAGGAACTCGGTATTGGCCCGCACCATCAGCATCTGCCCGATCTTCTGCTCGAGCGACAGGTGGCGCAGCGTGCTCTCCGCCCAGCGGTTGCCCTCGCGGGTAAGGCGGACGGGGCCGGGCTTCAGGTACTGCTCCTGCGCGGAGCAGGGAACGAGGAGGGCGAGCAGGAGAAGAAGGAGGGTCGGGACCACCCCGCGGAGCATAGCCGCACAATAGCACGGGGCCGAGTGGGACGGTCAGGAGGATTTTCGCGTCGCGCGCAAGAGCAGGAAGAAAACAAAACTCAGAAGCACGGCAGCGGACAGGAACCAGCGCGTCGCCGGGATGCCGATTAGCACCACCGCGACCGCACCGAGCATGAAGAGGAACCCACCCACGCCCGCTACCGGAATGGCGTGGAGATCCCAGGATGCGGCTTTTCGTCGCGCAGCTTCATGGCCCGCCGCTCCGGCGTATCATAGAGCTGTTGGCGGGTATTCGGCAGTGATGTATGCCGGACCCTGGCCTGTACTTTTTACCTTTCCGGACGTAAGTAGCTGCCGAATGGCGCCCTCCTGATGTCGCTATCCCACTGACTGATCATGACTTGGGAGTGGCTGCGCGTTTGCATCCAAGCCATAGGATTCACATCATCAGAGGCCTGCAAACCATGAAATCCCTACTTGTAGCGTTGTCTGTGACGGTGCTGGTACTTGCCGGATGCGGCGGTGGTGGCGGAACGACCGATGGCCGAACCACCCAGCAGTTCGGACGAGTGAGCGTGACCCTGAGCGACCCGCCGACCTGCGGTCCGCCCAGCGGCCCGTTCAGCCACGTGTACGTGACCGTGCGGTCGGTGATGGTGCACACCAGTTCGAGCGCCGGCACCGGCGATGGCGGTTGGACCGAAGTCGCGCCCGACCTGGCGACGAATCCGCGGCAGATCGACCTGTTGAGCACGCCCGACACGCGCTGCGTGCTGGCTTCGCTGGGAGCGGCGCAACTCCCGGTGGGGCGGTACCAGCAGATCCGCCTCATCCTGCTGGACAACAACAGCGGCGGGCGCGTCACCGGGAACCAGTGCCAGGGCAACGACGCCAACTGCGTGGTGCTGGCGGCGGACGGCAGCAAGCACACCCTGAAGCTCTCCAGCGAGGCCAATACCGGGCTGAAGATCCCGTCGGGACAGATCTCCGGCGGCGGGTTCACCATCGAGGCCGACACGACCTCGGACTTGAACATTGACTTCGACGCCTGCGCCTCCATCGTGGTGGACGGCAGCGGCGAGTACCGGCTGAAGCCGGTGCTGCACGCCGGCGAGGTGTCGGTGGCCACCAACTCCATCAGCGGGCGCGCGGTGGAGAGCGGGACGGGAGCGAGCATCGCCGGGGGCGCCATTGTGGTGGCGCTGGAGCAGCGCGACAGCACCGGAGTGGCGCGGGTGGTGATGCAGAAGCTGGCCGACGCCGGCGGCAACTTCACGCTCTGCCCGGTGCCGGCAGGGACCTATGACGTAGTGATCGCGGCGATCGACGGTAGCGGTGCGGCCTACGCGGCCACTATCACCACCGGAGTGCAGCCGGGGAACGCGCTGGGCAACGTCCCGCTGGTGAAGCAGACGGGCGCCAGCACGGCGCCGGCCACCCTCACCGGCCGGGTGACCACCTCGACGGGCGCGGTGGGGTCGTCGGCGGATCTGTTGCTGGCGGCGCTGCAGACGGTGGGGACCACCCAATACATCATCCCCCTGGCGCAGCAGTCGGCGGCGGTGGCATCGCTGGCGACCGCCCCGGGCGCGGTCTGTCCGGCCAACACCAACTGCGTGGACTATTCGCTGGCAGTGCCGGCGATGAACCCCAACGTCGGCGCCTTCGCCAGCGGCGGGACGACGTACAGCCAGGACACCGTGACGGCGCCGAGTTACATCGTGGATGCGCTGGGCTTCGTGGTCGGGTCGGGCGGGACGGCCAACTGCTCGCCCTCGGAGATGAAGACAGCGGCGGTGGCAGTGACCCCGGGTACGAGCACGGCAGCGCCGGACCTGGCCTTCACCGGGTGCACGCCGTAGAGAAGACTCGCAGTGCAGAGCCCGGCTTCGGCCGGGCTTTTCTGTTTCAGCGAGCTGCCTGGACGATCTCCAGGGCGGTCGCCTGAATGGTGGTGTCGTCGCCCAAACCCTTGAGCCAGCGCACCTCCGGTTCGCGGCGGAACCAGGTCATCTGGCGTTTGGCGTAGTTGCGGTGGGCCTGCTGCGCCGCCCAGACCATGGTCTTGCCGTCGATCTCGCCGCGCAGGAACTGCAGCACCTGCTTGTAGCCGGTGGAGTTGAGGGGAGTAACGTTGTCGCCGTAGCGTTCGCGCAGGCGGCGAGTCTCCTCCACCAGGCCGGCGTCGAACATGCGGCGGGCGCGCTCATTGATGCGGGTGTAAAGGGCGTTGCGGTCGGGGTCGAGGCCGAGGCGCAGCACGCGCCAGCCGGTGAGCGGGTCGCGGCCCCGCTTCCACAGCTCGCTCATGCGCTGGCGCGATTGCAGGCAGACCTCAATGGCGCGGATGAGCTTGGGGGCGTCGTTGGGGTGGATGCCGGAGGCGGCGGCCGGGTCCAGGCGCTTCAGGATGCGGTGGAGATGGGTGGAGCCCTTCGCTGCGGCGCGTTCCCGCAGGCGCTCGCGCAGTTCCTTCGAGCGCGGCGGACCGGCGAAGAGGCCCTCCAGCAGCGCCCGAAGATATAGGCCGGTGCCGCCGGCGACGATGGGCCTGTGGTCCCGCTGGCGGATGTCGGCCAGTGCCTGGCGGGCGAGGCGGGCATAGTCGCCGGCGGTGAAGACCTCATCCGGGGCGACCACGTCCAGCAGGTGGTGCGGCGCCCGGGCGCGTTCCTCGGCCGTGGGCTTGGCGGTGCCGATCTCGAAATCGCGGTAGACGGCGACCGAGTCGCAGCTGACGATCTCGCCGGCGAAGCGCTCGGCCAGGGCCAGCGCCAGGGCGGTCTTGCCGCTGGCGGTGGGGCCGACGATGACGACCAGCAGCGGGGCAGCGCTCACCGGGCGCTCCAAGGGATCACACGCCAGTAGCGGACCAGGAGGAAGGCGAGAAGGAGCAGCGCGAGCAGGAGAAGTCCGAACACCTGCTGTCGCGCCGCGCGCATGCCGCCATTGTATTAAACTGCCCGCCGATGGCGGACGCATCCACCAGGCGCATCTACCGTTTCGGCGTGTACGAGGCCGATCCGCGCTCGGGCGAGCTGCGCAAGAACGGCGCCAAGCTCAAGCTGCAGGAGCAGCCCTTCCAGGTGCTGCTGATGCTGCTGGAGCGCCCCGGCGAGGTGGTCACGCGCGAGGACCTGCGGCAGCGGCTGTGGCCGGCCGACACCTTCGTGGACTTCGACCACAGCCTGAACACCGCCATCAACAAGCTGCGGGAGACGCTGAGCGACTCCGCCAACAACCCCCGCTTCGTGGAGACGCTGGCGCGGCGGGGCTACCGCTTCATCGCGCCGGTACAGGGGGAAGCGACCGCCACGGACCTCCCCCACCCTGGCTCGCCAAAACCGGGCGAGGCAAGGGTGGGGCAACCGCCTGATGTGGAGCCGGTCTCGGACCTGCCGCGCCCGGCGCGCGGCGGGGTGCGCTTGCTGTTCGCGCTGGCGCAGACCATGTACCTGATCTTCTACATCGTGGCCCTGGCGCGGCTGGAGCGGGTGCACGAGATCGCCTCCGGGGCGGGCCTGGGCACCCTGGTGGTGGCGCTGGCGGCGGTCACCGGCGTGATCGGCATCCCCATCCGGCTGTACCTGTTCACCGCGGTGGGGTTCGACTACCGGCGGCTGGGGGAGAAGTTCCGCCGCCTGTTCCCGTTCGTGTTCGTGCTGGATGAGCTGTGGGCGCTCAGCCCGCTGCTGATCGCGCACCAGATCGGGCTGGGGCTGGCGCTGGCCGCGTGCGCCGCGCTGCTCTACCTGCCGTTCTCGCAGCGGACGCTGGTGCGGATGGGATACCCCGAGTCGTCAGTCGTCCGTCGGTAGCGTAGGCTCTGCTGTCAACCAGCTACCGGACTTCGCCCCTTTCAGGGTTGTAGTAGAAGCGGAAACGGAGAGCGAGATAGGGGCCGCCGAACTCCGCCGGCAGGGGCGGGAAGGGATTGGAGCCGGTGATGCCGCCCCAGGCGGCGCGGTCCAGGGCCACATCGCCGGAGCTGCCGGCCAGGCGCATGCCCGCCACCTTTCCGTCCTTCAGGATGGCGAACTCGATGGAGACCTTGCCGCGCTTCATCAGCGGCGGGCGGGCGGCCTCGGGGATCAGGTTGTACCAATTCTCGCGGACCGAGGCCAGGACGCGCGACAAGTAGGGGCCGAAATCCACCCCCATGGTGTCGGACATGATGTCCAGGTCGCTGCCGACCGGGCTGTTGGCGCGGAAGCGGCCGGAACCGAAGTCACCGGCAGCGCCGCCGCCACCGGCCTTGGCGGCGGCCGCGGCGCGCGCGGCTTCGTTGATGGCCCCTCCGGCGGACATGGCGCCGCCGAAGATCTTGCCCGGGTTGGCCACGGGCGGAGGTTCCAGGCGGGCCAGCTGGTTAGCCGGCGGTTGCGGGCGCCCGCCCGGCTGCGGCTCCTCGGAGATCTGCGGCGGGATGGGGAGCTGGGGCGACAGCTTGGCGCCCGGCGGCTCCGGCAGGCCGGGACGGCGGGCGTCGGCCAGCTCGTCCAGCGTCTTCTTGTCGATGGTGGGCTTGCGCGAGGTGGCGATGCGGTCCTTGTCGGAGGCGATGTTGGTCTGGGGCGGCTTCTCCGGCGGCTTCTGGCGGTCGGGTGGCGCCTCCAGGAAGGTAAGCTCCCGGTCTTGCAGGATCTGCCTGGGGCTCAAGGCCGCGACCATGTGGCTAGGCAGGTACTTAGGGGCCAGCAGGATGACGATGAAGAGCAGCAGGTGGAAGATGATGGAGAGGAAGACAGCTTCGCGGTGGCGCCAGCGCGCCGGCTCGTCGTCGAACTCGATGACGAACACCGGCACGATGTGCCGTTCTTGTGCTTCTCGCAGCTCTTCCGTTGTCGACACGTATCCCCAGAGCTGATGCGACAGCTCGCCTGGTTACTATTTTCTCACCGATTGCTCGCCTGCGGGCAGAAACACCGGAGTGGCGGGGGAGTTTCGCCGCACGTCTACTTGGATGGGACGGGCGCCATTCCTTCCAGGTTTACGCGGCGGCCATGCTCGCGGATGGCGCTGAGGACCTCGAGGGCGACCGCCAGGGCGCGGCGACCGTCCTCCAGCGGCACTACCGGGCGCTTGCGGGTGCGCACGGAATCCAGGAAGGAGCGAAGCTCGGCGTGCAGCGGCTCCTCGGAAACCACCGGCGGCTTGTGTACGTTGATGCCCGGGGTGACCGAGGCCAGCGGCTGGCCGACGTCGGGGAGCTTAGCGGCTTCGACGCTGAAGGCGATGACGTCCTGCCGGGTGTAGTCGAGGGAGATGTACTGGTGCGGCTGGAAGAAGCGCAGTTTGCGCACCCGCTCGGTGGAGACCCGGCTGGCAGTGAAGTTGGCCACGCAGCCGGAGTCGAATTCCATGCGCACGTTGGCGATGTCCACCTTGCCGGAGAGGATGGGCAGGCCGACGGCGCGGATCTCCTTCACCGGCGAGTCGACGAAGGAGAGCACGATGTCGAGGTCGTGGATCATCAGGTCGAGCACTACGTCCACGTCAAGCGAGCGCGGGGTGAAGACGCTCAGCCGGTGCACCTCGAAGAACATGGGCCGGGTGAGCAGGGCGTAGGTGGCGCGCACCGCCGGGTTGAAGCGCTCCAGGTGTCCGACCTGGGCGATGCGGCCGTGGCGTTGCGCCAGGCGGATGAGCTCGTCGGCTTCTTCCAGAGAGGCGGCGACCGGCTTCTCGATGAGCACGTCGACGCCGGCCTCCATCAGCGTGCGGGCGACGTTCAGGTGCTCGACGGTGGGCACGGCCACGGAGGCGGCATCCACCTTGCCTGTGAGTTCGGCGGCCGAGGAGTACGCGGTGGCGCCGAACTGCTGGGCGGCCTGGCGGGCGCGCTCCGGGTTGGCGTCCACCACGGCGGCCAGTTCCACGTTGCCGTCCTGCTGCGCCAGCTCGCGGTAAACGCGGGCGTGGTTGCGCCCGAAGGCGCCTACGCCGATGACGGCCACGCGGATCTTGTGAGCCGGATCCAAGCTCGCCGATTCTAGCAGCCGACCCGCAGCTCCCGAAAACGTGAACCGCCTCCCCCGGCGGCGGGGTGAACCTCAACACGGAGGACACGGAGGCATCGCAGAAGTCCGATCGAAAATCGCGGATGTGGTTCCGACTTCTGCGATCTGACTTCTGCGTGCTTCGATTCCTCTGTGTCTCCGTGCCTCCGTGGTGTGGTCTTTTACTCCAGCACGAAGATCTTCTTCTTGGCGCACATCTCCTTGAGCACCTTGGGCCAGACGGTGACCGAGACCTCGCCGAGGTGGGCCTTGCGCAGCAGCAGCATCAGGGTGCGGGCCTGGCCGATGCCGCCGCCGATGGAGAGCGGGATCTGGTTCTTGACGATGGCCTGGTGGTAGGGGAACTGCAGGAAGTGGTTCAGCCCGGCGATGTCGAGCTGCTTCTTGAGCGTGTCCGCGGTGACGAAGAGCTCCTGGCCTCCCGTGATCGTAAGAGGC
>CAYTPH010000081.1:0-10361 GCA_964439635.1 uncultured Terriglobales bacterium | reverse complement strand
CCATCGACCCGGTGCTGCTGAAGCTGGTGCGGGACCGCATGAAGGGCGCTCGCCTGGTCGGCGGCGACACCATGATCTACTGGATCACCCGGAAGCCGGCGGAACTCGCCGAGGTTCTGAAGGGCGTGCATATCCTGCTGATCAACGATACCGAGACCAAGATGCTGGCCGGGGACAGCAGCCTGCCGCGCGCCGCCAACAAGGTCCTGGCCAAGGGGCCGCAGGCCCTGGTAGTCAAGCACGGCGAGTATGGCGCCACCATCTTTTTCCGCGAAGGCGCCTTCGGCATCGGCCGGCATCCCTTCCGTGCTCCCACGCTTCCGATCGAAGCCGTCAAGGACCCCACCGGCGCGGGCGACTCGTTCGCCGGTGGCTTCATGGGCTACATCGCGGCGCAGGGCGAGATCAACCGGGAGGTGCTCAAGCGGGCCATGTTCTACGGCGGCGTGATGGGTTCCTTCGCGGTCGAAGATTTCGGGCCCGAGCGCCTGCGCCACCTCACCCGCGACCAGATCGATGCGCGGTTCCAGATGTTCCGCGAACTGACGCACCTGGAATAGCGAGGTCTCCATCTGCACCCCATTCTGCGCGCTGCCCCAGGCGGCCCCCGGTAAGGCCAGTACGGCGCGCGACCGCCGCGATACTCGGATCGTTGCCGGCCTGGCTACCGTCGTTTCCATAGCCGCGTTCGTTACGTACTTCCTGCGGGATGAGGTCCTGCTCTCGGGCGACGCGGTTGCCCACCTCGGCATCGCTCGCCGCCTCTTCGATTCCGTCACTCCCGGCATCCTGCAGCACGGGACGGTCTGGCTGCCGTTGCAGCACCTGCTCACCGTCCCGTTCATTCTCAACGACGGGATGTGGCGCAGCGGGGTCGGTGGATCGGTCCCATCCATGGCGGGGTACGTGCTCGCCGTCCTCGGGACCTTCCTCCTGGTGAGGAATGTGGTGCGGCGGACCGTCTTGCGCGAGCAGGCGCGCCTGGCGGCCGCGTCGGCAGCGCTCCTCGTGGCGGCCAATCCGAACCTGCTGTACCTGCAAAGCACGGCGCTGAACGAAGCCCTCTACCTGGCCCTGTTCATCTGGTCGGTCTACTGGCTGGAAGCATTCACGTCCGCGATCCGCGGCCGTACTGTCGATGCCCGGCTTGAGGCGGCCCGCGCTATCGAATGCTGTGCCCTTGCCGTGAGCGGCGCCATGTTCCTGCGCTACGACGGGTGGTTCCTGGCTGCCGCGCTCGCGGCGGTCGTGCTGTTGGTTGTGTTGCGGCACGGCTCCGCGCTCATCGGTTCGGAAGCCGCTTCCACCCGGTTGCGCCGAGCACTCCTGAAGTCGGTCTTGCTGACCGCGCTGGTCCCGCTGCTGTGGTTCGCCTACAACTACCGCGAGTTCGGCGACCCTCTGGAGTTTGCTACCGGACCCTACTCGGCGCGCGGCATCATGGAGCGGACCACCAAGCCGGGCGATTCCGCGCATCCCGGTCATAGCGACCCCTGGGTGGCGGCCTTGTATTTCCAGAAATGCGCGAAACTGAACCTGGGAGAGGGCCGCTGGGGAGGGCTGCTGCTGGCGATGGGTGTGGCTGGCAGCGTCGTCGCTCTTCTGGCCCGCGCGTGGCCCTGGCTGTTGCTCTGGCTGCCGCTCCCGTTCTACACCCTTTCCATCGCGTACGGCGGCGTGCCCATCTTCCTGCCCGTCTGGTGGCCGTTCTCCTACTACAACGCGCGATATGGCATCAATCTGCTGCCTGCGGCCGCAGTCTTTGTCGGGCTGCTGGTCGCCTTCCTGTCCAGCTTCAGCAGTTCGCGAAGGTGGCGTCATTCGGTGACCGCGCTGGTCCTCGGCGTCGCCGGCGTGGCGTACGCCTCGGTGTGGCGGGCTCAGCCGCTGGATTACCGCGAGATCGTCAACAATTCCCGCGACCGCATCGCCTACGAGAAGCAACTGGCCGCCGTGCTGCAGCGGCTGCCTTCCTCCTCCCGTTTGCTGATGTACACGGGCGACAGCGTGGACGCGTTGCGGCGCGCCGGCATCCCTCTTCGTCGCGTGATCAACGAAACCAACCATCCACACTGGGAGCAGGCGCTGAGCGCTCCGGCCGATCACGTGGATTTTGTCATCGCTCCGGAAGGTGGACCGGTCGCCGACGCCGCGCCTCGCCACGCCTCTGTGCTGGAGCCGGTCGCCACCGTCGACTCTCCCGGCAAGCCCCGCACGGTGATCTACCGTGTAAAACGCTCTACCGGCGGCTGAGGGTCGTTGATACACTCGCTCGACCGATGAGCGGCACGTCCCAGGTGGTCTCCTTCGTCAAGGCCAGCGCTTGCGGCAACGATTTCCTGATCGTTGACGGCCTGCACGCGCCGCCCGACCTGGCCGCGTCTTCGCGCCGGCTCTGTGATCGCCACGAGGGCGGTGGTGCCGATGGCGTGGAGTGGCTGTTTCCCGCGCAGGACGCCGACATTCGCGCCCGCCTTTTCAACGCCGATGGCTCTGAAGCGGAGATCTCCGGCAACGGGACACGTTGCGTGGCCGCCCACTGGGTGGCGGAGCACGGCGGCAACACCGTCACCATCCGCACCGGGGCGGGTCTGAAGACCTGCCATCTCACCGGCCGTGTTGGCAACGGTTTCGAGTTCGAGACCGACATGGGCGAACCGCAAGTCGGCGACGAGTTCGGCATCAAGCTCGCCTTCGGGGAGGTGAAGGGCATTCCCGTCTCCATGGGGAACCCGCACTTCGTGGTCTTCGTCGATGCTTTTGCGCCAGGATGGCAAGGCGAAGCCGCCGAGATCGGCAAGCACCACGACTTCAAGTATGGCATTAATGTTGAGCTGGTACGCATTCATGACAAAGGAGAGATCGAGGCCCGCTTCTATGAGCGAGGGGTGGGGGAGACGCGCTCCTCGGGCACTGGTTCTTGCGCCTCCGCGGTCGCCGCCATCGCCGCCGGGCGGGCATCGTCGCCCGTGAACGTTTCCACCCCAGGCGGCCGCCAGACCGTCCGCTGGGACAAGACCGTGGTATTGCGTGGCCCGGCTCACCTGGTCTGCCGGGGAGAGTTTTTCGTTTAAGATTAGCCGCACATGCCAATCCCAAAGGGCTCTCCCAAGCCTCCACGCATCAAGCCTCCGGCTCTGCAGAAGGGGGACACGGTGGGCATCGTTGCCCCCGCCAGTCCCATCCAGCGCAATCTGCTGGACGCCGGCTGCGTGTCGCTGTGGCGGATGGGCTACAAGCCCTTCTACCTGGATTCCATCTTCGACCAGGACCTTTTCTTCGCCGGATCGGTCAAGCGCCGCGCCCGCGAGCTGGAGGAGATGTTCCTCCGCGAGGAGGTGAAGGCCGTCCTTTGCGCCCGTGGCGGCTACGGCTGCAACTACCTACTGGAAGAGCTGGACATGGCCAAGCTGGCCGCCCACCCCAAGATCTTCGTGGGCTACAGCGACGCCACCACCCTGCTTACCTACATGACCGACGTGCTCAACTGGGTGAGCTTCCACGGGCCCATGGTCACCAAGGACTTCGGCACCAGCGACGGCGTCCACGAGGGCTTCTGGAATGCCGCCACCGGCGGCAAGGCGAAGTGGGAGATCGCCTCCGTCCCCGGCTCCGGCCTGACCGGCATTGTCCCGGGCAAGGCGGAAGGCACGCTCTATGGCGGCTGCCTGTCGCTGCTGGCGGCTACGCTGCGCACCCCCTACGAGTTCAAGCCCGCCGACACCATCCTCTTCCTGGAGGACGTGAACGCCAAGCCCTTCCAGATCGACCGCATGCTGGTGCAGCTCAAGCACGCCGGCAAGTTCGCCGGGGTGAAAGGGATCATCTTCGGCGAGATGATGGATTGCCGCCAGTCTCCCGACCAGCCCTACACTCTGGAAGAGGTGATCGGGCGCGCCCTGGGCGACCTCGGTGTCCCCATCGCCTTCGGTCTCCGCTCGGGCCACGTCACCGGCCAGAACGTCACCCTGCCTTTCGGAGTCCGCGCCGCGCTCAACGTGCAGAAGGAAGTGCGGCTATCGATCCTCGAGCCCGCGAGCACTCCCGCGGCAACGCTGTCGGCCAAGTCATGAGCGGCAAACACTTCTTCCTCATCGGGATCTGTGGGACGGCGATGGCCTCGCTGGCGGGCATGCTGCAGAAGGCGGGACACCGCGTCTCCGGCTCGGACGCGGCCGCGTACCCGCCGATGTCCGACTTCCTGGCGTCGCTGGGCATTCCGCTTTCCCAGCCGTTCAGCGAGGCGAACCTCGACCCGGTTCCCGACGCCGTCGTGGTCGGCAACGCTATCTCGCGCGGCAACGTGGAACTGGAACACGTGCTCGACCGCCGCATCCCGCTGTATTCGCTGCCCCAGGTGCTGAAGGAAAACTTCCTGCGCGGCAGGGAAGTGCTGGCCGTCGCCGGTACCCACGGCAAGACCACGACCACGTCCATGCTGGCGTGGATCTTCCACGTGGCGGGCAAGCAACCGTCCTTCCTCATCGGCGGCATCGCCGAGAATTTCGGCTCCAGCTTCGCCGTCAACGACGGCGAGCACTTCATCCTCGAGGCCGACGAATACGACACGGCCTTCTTCGATAAGGGCCCGAAATTCCTGCACTACATGCCTTCGTCCGTCATCCTGACCTCGGTCGAGTTCGACCATGCCGACATCTATAAGGACCTCGACGCGGTGAAGTTGGCGTTCAAGCGGCTGGTGAACCTGGTGCCGCGGCGCGGGCGAATCCTGGCCTACGACGCCGCCAGCAATGTGGACGAATGTATCGCCAAGGCGTTCTGCACGGTCGAACGCTACGGATTCTCGGAAGGCGCGGAGTGGCGCGCTACCGAGGTGAAGACCACTCAGCGCGGGACGAGCTGGGTGCTATCACAGCGGAAGCGGCACTGGGCTGACCTGGAGATGCCGCTGTTCGGCGAGTACAACGTGCTGAACGCCACCGCCGCCGCCGCCCTGGCCGCCGGCAGCGGCATCCCGGCGGAGACCGTCGCCGAGGCTCTGCGCACCTTCAAGAGCGTGAAGCGCCGGTTGGAGGTGCGGGCCGAGGTCAACGGCGTCACCTTCATCGACGACTTTGCCCACCACCCCACCGCGATCGCGTACGCCCTGAGCGCGCTTCGCGGCCGCTACCCCGGCCGCCGCCTTTGGGCCATCTTCGAGCCGCGTTCCAACACGCTTCGTCGCAAGGTGTTTGAGGCCGACCTGGTGCGCAGTCTTGCCCTGGCCGACGAAGTCGTGGTCGCCAGCGTCTTCAAGCCGGAGGCGATCCCCGAGGCTGAGCGCCTCTCGGTCGGGGTGGTGGTGGAGGCCCTGCGGCGTTCTGGAAGATCTGCCCGCGAATTGAAGGACGCTGACGAGATCGTTGCCGTGGTCGCTTCCCAGCTGCGGGCCGGCGACGTGGTCGCCATTCTTTCCAACGGCGGTTTCGGCGGTATTTATGAGAAGCTGCCGCAGCGTTTGAGATCGGGTTCGGAGGTGCTCTCCACCTCTTGATGCGCCGCCGCTCCGCCGTCTTCGTCGTCGTCCTGCTGTCCACCGTGGCTGCCTGGTCGCAGCCGCCGGTGGATTACTACGTCTCGCTGGCCAACGCCCGCGAGCGCCTGGTGCGGGTCCGCATCCACCTGGCCGGCACCTCGGCGGAGCGCGACCTGAAGCTGCCGGTCTGGAATGCTCTTTACCAGATCCGCGACTTCGCCCAGTACGTGCGCTGGATCAAGGCCAAGGATGCACAGGGCCGTCCGCTGCCCATCCGCAAGATCGACAAGACCACCTGGCGGATCCTGCGCGCCGAGAGCGGCGCCGAGGTGGAGTACGAGATCCTGGCCGACCAGGGCGGCCCCTACGGCGCGCAGCTCAACAGCGAACACGCCTTCTTCAATCTGGCGCAGCTGCTGATGTATCCCGCCGATTCGCGGGAAGCTATGATGACCGTCAGCTTCACGGACCTGCCGCCCACCTGGCAGATCGCCACCCAGCTAGCGTCGCTGCGCCCGGGCGAACCCAGCGCCCGCGGCATCTTCACGGCTCGCAATTATGACCGCCTGGTGGACGCTCCGGTCGAACTGGGCATCTTCCGAGAGGCCTCGTTCGTCCAGGGCAAAGCCAAGTACCGCATCGCCGTCCACGCCGACGCCGCTGACTACGACATGGGCGCGCTGGTATCCATGATCAAGAAGGTGGTCGCCGGGCACATCGATTGGATGGCCGACGAGCCCCTGAGCGAGTACCTCTTCATCTACCATTTTCCGCACTATCCCGGCGGAGGCGGCATGGAGCACGCCTACTCCACCGCCATCGAGCTCAGCGCCGAGCGCATTAAGGAAGACCCGGTTGCGCTCTACAGCGTCACCTCGCACGAGTTCTTCCACCTGTGGAACGTCAAGCGCATCCGCCCCGAGGCGCTCGACCCCATCGACTACCTGCGCGAGAACTACACCCGCGCCTTGTGGTTCTCCGAGGGAGTGACCAACACCGTCGCCGACCTGGTCCTGCTCAAGGCCGGCCTGATGGACGAGCAGACCTACCTGCGGCAGCTGGCGCTGGAGATCCGCACGCTGGAGACCCGCCCCGCGCACCGCACCCAGTCCGTCGAGGAAGCCTCCCTGGACACCTGGTTCGACAAGTACCCGCAGTACCGCCTGCCGGAGCGCTCCATCGATTACTACAATAAGGGCGAGATCCTGGGGGTGCTGCTCGACCTGGCGGTGCGGGAGTCCACCCATGGCCGCAAGTCGCTGCGCGACGTCTTCCACTGGATGAACAAGAACTACGTGTACGAGCAGCGGCCCTTTCAGGAGACGGCTGGCGTGCTCGCGGCCGTCAACGCCGTCACCGGCGGCGACCTGTCCTGGTTCTTCCAGGCCTACGTCTCCGGGACCGCCGACATCCCCTACTCGGAGTTCTTCCGCAGCGTGGGCCTGCGGCTGGAGCGCCGCGTGACTTCCTTCCCCGAGCCGGGCTTCGTTTCGGTGAAGAATTTCGACCAGCCGCCCTTCGTGATCTCCGTCGAGCCCGGCAGTGAAGCGGAACGCGCCGGGCTGGTCGCCGGCGACAACATCCTTTCCATCAACGGCAAGCCGGTGTCTGCCGAGCTGGAGACCCACCTCTCCACCATGCGAATCGGCGACACCGTGAAGTTCAAGGTCAGCGGCCGCAAGGGCCAGCGGGAGATCAAGCTGCGTCTGGGCGGGCGCGAGCAGGACGACTACTTCCTGGTGCCCGACCCGCAGGCGAGCCCGGCCCAGCTGCGGCGGCGCGCCGCCTGGCTCTCCAGCAGTGTGGAGCAGTAACCCTTGTTCCGCGCGCTCCTGGCAGTGGTCTGGTGGACGCTGTACGTTCCAGCCGCCGCACTCATCGGCTTCCCCGCCTTCTGGATCACCGGCAAGGTCGACCTCATGTACCGCATGGCTATGTGGGGCGCCCTCGCGGGGGTACGGCTCGCCGGGGTGAAGGTGGAGGTCCTGGGGCGCGAGCGCTTCGATCCCGCCGGCACCTACGTCTACATGTGCAACCACACCTCGAATCTGGATCCGCCCATCGTGGTGCCGGTCATCCCGCGGCGTACTTCCGTGCTGGTGAAGAAGGAGCTCTTCCGCATCCCCATCCTGGCGCAAGCCATGCTGGCGGGGGAGCTGGTGCCGGTGGATCGCCGCAACCGCGAGGCGGCCGTAGAAAGCGTCCAGCGTGCTGCCGAGGTCATGAAGAAGGGCGTCAACATGACCATCTTCCCCGAGGGCACGCGTTCCCGCGATGGCTGCCTGCTGCCGTTCAAGAAAGGGCCGTTCTACCTGGCGCTGGAGAGCGGATACCCCATCGTGCCGATGACCATCGTGAACACTCACGACCTGTGGCCGAAAGGGAAGTTCGCGGCGAAGGCGGGCACGGTCACGGTGGTGTTTCACGAGCCGATCGATCCGAAGCGGTTCCGTGACCGCGAGGCCCTGACGGAGGCGGTACGGGAGAAGATCGAGAGCGCGCTGCCCGCGAAATACCGCAGCTCCTAGAAGCTCTTCTTCTCGATCACCCGCGCCGTCAGCACCACGCCGCTGCGCTCATCATGCAGCTTCAGAGGGAACGCCATCACGTTCCACACCCAGCGCGGGTTCTTCTTGGGCAGGTGCGGCAGGCCGCGGAAGCTGCGGTCGATGTGGGTTTCGCGCGTGTCGGCGACGCGCCGGATGATCTCCCGCCACTCCCCGTCCATCTCCGGAAAGGTTTCGAACAGGTTCTTGCCGGCGAACCAGGTACGCTTCTTGCCCACGATGGCGGCGAAGGTCTCGTTGACGTATTGCCAGGTGCCTTCGCGGTCGAGCACCTCCAACGCCACGTCGTCGCCCATGGCCATGCCGATGCGCGAATAGTAGAAGTCGTGGGCATCCACCACCACCGGCTCGGCGCGTTTCTTGGCCGCAAACGACCGCAGCGCGTTCAGCAAGTCGTCCACCGAGCTGTAGCCCTTGAGCAGGTGCATGTCCGCAGGCCCGCCACCGAAAGTGCGCTCCAAGGTGGCCGACAGGATGATGATGGGCACCTCCGGCCGTTTCTCGCGCAGGCTCTCGGCCACCGTGGTCCCGAACCGTCCCGCCCCGAGGTGGTAGTCCAGAACGGCGATGTCGATCTCGCCCAGTTTCCGCTCCGCCTCTTCGATGGACTCGGCGGTGACCGCCTCGTATCCGTGCTGCCGCAGGATGGTGGAGCGCAGCAGCAAGTTCTCCGGCAGGTCGTCGAGCAGCAGCACGCGGATGGGCTTGCGCTCCGAGTTCAGGAGTTGGAGCTCGTCGTCGGACATCGCCTTCCCCTTAACGCTGCCGTCGCGCCGGCTGTCGTCAGGGCGTCTCACCCTCACCGCGACGGCGGGCGCTGCCTTGTCAGACGTCCTTCTTTCCCGCGCGGACCGCCTTGGCCAGTTCCGGCAGCCTATTGAAAACAGCCACGGAACGCAGCCATTGCCGGTTCTCGATCGCCGGATAACCGCTCACCATCGCGCCCGGGGCCACGTCGCCGGGGATCCCCGACTGCGCGGTGGCAATGGCGCCGTCTCCGATGGTGCAATGCCCGGCTACTCCCACTTGTCCGGCCAGGATGACGCGATTGCCGACCTCGGTGGAGCCGGCCAGCCCCACCTGGGCGCAGAGCATGGTGTTCTCGCCAACCGTGCAGCCGTGACCCACCTGCACCAGGTTGTCGACCTTGGTGCCGCGCCCGATGCGGGTCTCGCCGATCGAGGCCCGGTCGATGCAGGCGTTGGCCTGCACTTCGACGTCGTCTTCCAGGATGCTGGTGCCGGACTGGACGATCTTCCGCCAGTTCTTTTCCTCGTCGGAGGCGAAACCGAAGCCGTCGGCGCCCACGATGGCCCCGTTCTGCAGCACCACGTGATTGCCCAGACGGCAGTACTCTCGCACCACCGCGTGCGCGTGGGCGAAGAAGTTGTGGCCGATCCTGGCGCCCTGGTAGATGACCACGTGCGGCAGCAGGACAGCGTGGTCCCCGATCTCGACGTCCTCCTCGACCACGACGTAGGCGCCGATGTGAGCCTGCTTGCCGATCTTCGCCGAACGGTCGATGACCGCAGTGGAGTGCACTCCCGGCGAGTAGCGTGGCGGCTGATAGAAGAATTCGATGGCGCGCGCGAACGCCAGGTACGGGTTCGCGATCCGCAGGGTGGAGGTCTGCAGCGGCGGGAACTTCTCGTCCACGATCACCGCCGAGGCCCGCGTAGTGCGAGCGGCGGCCGCGTACTTGGGATTGGCCACGAAGGTGAGCTGCCCCGGCTGCGCCTCCTCGATGCCGGCCACGCCGGTGATCTCCGCGTCGGCTCCCTCGAGCCGTGCGCCAAGCTGCTGTGCGATTTCAGAGAGTTTCATAAGGACCTGCCAGGGATGGATCCGGTTCCGGAAGAGGGAATTGTAAACGCCGGGGTCGGAAGCAGCGTCGGTGAAATCCGCGGCGGTGCGGTCTACTCGGAAAACATGGGGACTTGGCGCTCGTCGGCGGTGGCCACCGCGCGGCGCCGTCTTGCCTGCGGTCCGCCGATGACGGACAGGACCTGGAGGGAAGCGATGGCGCTCCGCGGCACGAAGATCCGTTGCGTGTTGGCGCGGGTGTCGGGCGGGGTGAACAGCACTCCGTCGGCCGAGATGGCCGTCAGCTCGTTCGGCATCAGGCCCTCGAGGGTATCGTTGTCGCGGAACCGCAGCCGCACCCACAGGCCTTCGGTGCGCGGCCGGGTGGTGAAGGTCTTACGGGCGAAGGTCTCGGGCTCGCTGAACTCGCGGACGAAGTACACGCCCTTCACCTCGGCCAGGTCGATCAGCACCACTTTGCCGGCGGTATTCAGCAGCTCCAGCTTGCCCTCGGA
>CAYTPH010000080.1:2645-10413 GCA_964439635.1 uncultured Terriglobales bacterium | reverse complement strand
GCCGCCCAGTTCCAGGATCTTCCTGCGGGCGCGCTCCATCGCCGGGTGCTCGGCTTTGTAGCCCGCCAGCTTCAACCCGAAGTAGGCCTTCACCGAGGCGCTCACGCTGGAGGGAGCGCCGTGATAGATGCCCCAGCCGCCATCCTCGTTCTGGTGCCGCAGGATGTAGTTGGCGGCCTTCTGGATCTTGCGAGGCTCTCCGGTCCCCAGCAGGGCGTGCAGCAGGATGTAGTCGGATTCCAGGGTGGTGTCGGCTTCCAGCTCGCCGCACCAGTAGCCTTCGGGATGCTGCAGCGCGAACAGGTACTTGCGGGTGGCATCGACGGCGGCGGCCACGCGGCTCGCCATGTCGTCCACTTTTCCGAACACGATGCGCGGTTGGGCGTCGGGGGAGACGTTGTCCATGCTTACTCCGCGGCGGCCGGCGCGATGGCTTCCACGATCTCCGGCGGCAGGCCGAAGCGCACGTTCTCCGGCATCACCTCCACCTCGCGCACGTTGTCGAACCCGGCCTGCTCCAGGTACGAGACCACTTCCTCCACCAGGCACTCCGGCGCCGAAGCCCCGGCGGTGACCGCGATGGTTTTCACCCCCTCCAGCCACCCCGGGTGGATGGCCTGATAGGTCTCGATCAGGTGCGAGGGCGTGCCCAGCTTCCGCGCCACCTCCACCAGCCGGTTGGAGTTGGAGCTGTTGTCGGAACCGACCACCAGCAGCAGGTCGGCCTCGCCGGCCACGTCTTTCACCGCCGTCTGGCGGTTCTGGGTGGCGTAGCAGATGTCGGAGGCGGCGGGGCCCTGAATGTGCGGGAACTTCTGCTTCAGCGCCGCGATGATGTCGGCGGTCTCGTCCAGGCTGAGCGTGGTCTGCGTCAGGTAGGCGACCCGGCTCGGGTCCGGCACCACCAGGCTGTCCACCTGGTCCGGCGAACCCACGACTTGGGTCACGTCCGGGGCCTCGCCCAGCGTGCCGATCACCTCGTCGTGGTCGCGGTGCCCGATCAGGATGATGCTGTACCCCTCCTTGGCGTACTTGACTGCTTCCACGTGGACCTTGGTCACCAGCGGGCAGGTGGCATCGACCACCCGCAGCCGCCGCTGGTCGCTGCCCTCGCGCACCTCCGGGGCTACGCCGTGGGCGCTGTAGATCACCCGCTCGCCCTCCGGCACCTCGTCCACATCGTCCACGAAGATGGCGCCCTTGGCCGTCAGTTCCTCGACCACGTAGCGGTTGTGGACGATCTCCTTACGCACGTAGATGGGCGCCCCGAAGGTCTCCAGGGCGATGCGCACGATGTCGATGGCGCGCACCACGCCGGCGCAGAAGCCTCGCGGCTTCAACAGGAGCAGGGTCTTACCATTTTTGGAAGGGTTCATGCTCGTGACGTCAGTATAACGGAAACACTCCAGATTCTGGTGCGCCAAAGTTACCGGAGCGCCTACCGAGAGTCAACGTAAGCCATAGAACCGGCAGGAATTAGCATCAGGACGTCGCTTTGGGCCGTCGAACCGGTCCCCTCACTCTTCGCTGGCCTCGGGCTCGGGCGCCTCCCCCGTCAGCAGGTCGATCCGCCGCTCCGCTCCCTCGACTTCTACTTCTAACTGGCGCATGGTCCAGCGTCCCGCCGACTTCTTTCCCACGGCGTAGATGGTCCCCTTGCCTTTCGGGCCGCGCACTGGGATGGCCAGGTCGGCATTCCCCGACGACCCGCTGACGTTGATATTGCCCGACAGGTACCACGCCGGCTCCAGCGGCTCGCCCAGCGCCTCCACCACCGCCGGAGATTGCCGCGCCCGCTCCACCGCCGTCGCGTACACCTCCGACTGCTTCATGGCGGACATGGCAAACACCACGATCCCGCCGATGAACAGCATTCCCAGGACGAAGAACGCCCCCAGCACCAGCACGATGGTCAGGACCACGTGCCGGCCGAACCATGACTTTTGGGTTTGCGCGGGGAACGGTGCCGAACTCATGGCGCCTCCTCTTGGATCGTGTGGCCGCGGGTCTCCGACCCGCGGCGGGCGCGCGAAGCGCGCCTACGTATTCGCCTTCAACAACTGCTCCGCGTGCTTGCGCGAGGTCTCGGTCAGCTTGGCGCCACTCAGCATACGCGCAATCTCCTCCGTGCGCTCCCCGCCCTCCAGACGTTCCAGGCTGGTGCGGACGCGCCCACCGGCCTCCCGCTTACGAACCAGGTAATGCTGGTCGGCGAACGACGCGATCTGCGGCAGGTGGGTGATGCACAACACCTGGTTCGAGCGCGCCAGCGACTTCAGCTTTTTCCCCACCGCCTCCGCCGCCCGCCCTCCGATCCCGCTATCGATCTCGTCGAACACCAGCGTGCGCTGGACCCTCTTCTTGGCCGTGGCCGCGTTCTCCACCGTCGCCTTCAGCGCCAGCAGCACCCGCGACATCTCGCCCCCGGAGGCGATCTCCTGCACTGGATGGAGCGGTTCCCCGGCGTTGGTGGCGATCATGTACTCTACCCGGTCGAATCCTTCGCTGCCCCAGTTCCCTTCCTCGTCCGAGCCTCCAACTTCGACCTTGAAGCGTGCCTTCATGGCCAGGTCATTGATCTCCGCCTCCACCAGCTTCTCCAGCCGGCGCGCGGCCTCGTGACGTCGCCTCGAGACAGCCCGCGCCAGCTCCAGGTACTCCCCGCCGGCCGCGGCCAGCTGGCGCCGCAGGTCGCGCAGCACGTCGTCACGGTTCTCGATCTCGTTCAGCTTGCGCGCCGCCTCTTGCCCGAAGGCGATCACCTCCTCGACCGTCTGGCCGTACTTGCGCTTCAGCCGGTCGAGGGTCGCCAGGCGGTCTTCCACCTCGGCCAGCCGTTCGGGCGAGGCGTCGATGCCACCCGCGTAGTCCCGCAACGTGGCGCCCACGTCCTCCACGCTGGCGCGTGCCGATTCCACCGTCGCCGCCAGCTCCCGGAACTTCTGGTCGTAGCGCCCTAGCTCTTCCATCTGCCGCGCCGCCGCTCGCAGCTGCGCCGCCGCCGAGCCCGCTCCCTCGTACAGCCCCTCGTAGGCCCCCATGGCCGCGCCGTAGATCTTCTCCGCGTTGGCCAGGACGCGCTTCTCCGCCTCCAACCGCTCGTCCTCGCCGGGCTGGAGCTTCGCTCCCTCGATCTCTTTCTTCTGAAAGCTCCACAGGTCCACCAGGCGGAGGCGGTCCTGCTCATCGCGCTCCAGCTCCGCGATCTTCTCGTGGATGCCCTTCCAGCGGCCGAACGCCTCACAGACCGCGCTCGTGTCGACGCCGGCGAACAGGTCCAGCTGCTCCAGCCGTGCTTGGGCGTCGAAGGAGACCAGCGACTCGCTCTGCGCGTGCACCGACGCCAGTTCCGGCGCCAGTTGCTTCAGCACCGCCACCGTTGCCGGCTGATTGTTGATGAAGACCCGCCCCTTGGCGCCGATCTCGCGCCGCAGGATCACCTGCTCGTCGCCGGCGTCGATGCCGTTCCCTTCCAGGATGGCCGCCGCCCGCTTCCCGCCCACCTCGAACACCGCCGCCACCACCGCCTTGTCGCTGCCGTGGCGCACCGTGTCGAGGGACGCTTTCTCCCCCAGCAGAAGGGCCAGCGCGTCGATGAGGATGGATTTTCCGGCGCCGGTCTCGCCGGTCAGCAGGTTCAGGCCCGGGCCGAACTCCACCGCCACGTTGTCGATGACCGCGTAGTTCTCGACCCGCAGCTCCAGCAGCACCCGCACGTCCTTGGAGGAAGTTGTGCGGAGAATAGCACAGGTGAGCTTCCGGTTCCCCCGCGTTGACGCCGCCCCGCTGCCGGTGCTACGGTCAACCGTTAGTGATGCTAGTCACGTCTGTCCCTGGTCTTTACGTCGGCGGCGAGCTCGCCAACCTGATTCGGCAGAGTGGTCCGGTCGCCAAGGTCGTCCTGCTCATCCTGCTGGCCTTCAGCCTCTTCTCCTGGGCCATCATCCTGTCGAAGTGGGCGTCCATCCGCCGCGCCCGGGAACAGAGCGGGCGGTTCCTCCGCGCCTTCCGCAAAGCGGTTCGTCTGCAGGATATGGACGCCGTCGCCGAACAGTTCCGCCCCAGCCCGCTGGTCACGCTGTTCGAGCACGGATACCAGGAGTACAAGCGGCAGGCGGGCAATCCCGGCGGCCATCTGCGTATCCCGGCGCTGGAGCGGACCCTGCGCATCGGCGCCAGCGAGGAGCTCACCCGCATGGAGCGCCGCCTGCCCTGGCTGGCCACTACCGGCGCCGTGACCCCGTTCATCGGCCTGTTCGGCACCGTGTGGGGCATCATCGACGCCTTCCACGGGCTGGGCACCGCCGGCGCCGCCACCCTGCGCGCCGTCGCCCCCGGCATCTCCGAGGCGCTCATCACCACCGCCGCCGGCCTGGCCGCCGCCATTCCTGCCGTCGTCGCCTACAACCAGTTCACCCACCACATCCGCGAGTTCGGCGCGCGCATGGAGGACTTCGCCCTGGAGTTCCTCAACGCCGTCGAGCGCAGCGTCGAGAGGTAAGCCTATGGCCATGATGGTGCCCCGCGGCCGCACCCTCTCCGAGATCAACGTCACTCCCTTCGTCGACGTGGTACTGGTGCTGCTCATCATCTTCATGATCACCGCCCCGGTGCTGCAGTCCGGCATCGAGGTCGCCGTCCCCAAGACCCGTACCGTCAAGGAGATCACCGAGGAGCGCCTGGTCATCTCCATCGACAGCAAGCAGCGCGTCTTCCTGGGCAACGACGCCGTCAACATCAACCAGATCGGCGACCGCCTGCGGGAGAAGATCCGCGACCCCGAGGGCCAGTCCATCTTCATCCGCGCCGACGAGAACGTCCCCTTCGGCGCCTTCGCCACCGTGATGGACGCCATCAAGCAGGCGGGCATCAACAACGTCAGCATCGTGACGGAGCCTTTGCAGACAAAAAATGCAGGCGCACGCTGAGATCTTTTTCGAGCGGGAGGAATGGCGCCGGCCACTGGCCTGGTCGGCCGTCCTGCACGGCGCCCTGTTCCTCTCCATGCTGGTCTACGCCCTCGTGTTCGGGCGCCCTCGCGGTGAGGCCTGGGGCGGCACCGGCGGGGGCGGCGGCGCCATGAGCGCCACCATCGTCACCACCATCCCCCTGCCCGCCGGCGCCGAGGGCACCAACGTCCTCGCCACCGAGTCCAAGGGCCTGTCGCAGTCTTTGCCGCAACAGAAGGTCGAAGAGCCCGCGGCCATCGCCATCCCCGAGCAGGGCGCCAAGCCCAAGGGCCGCGAACAGCGCACCATCGCCCAGAGGCGGGAGGTACCGCCTCCCCAGGAGAACGTCATTCCTTTCGGCAAGGGCGGCCCGGTCAGCGGCCCTTACGGCGTCTTCACTGCGGGCGGCGCCAAGGGCGGCTTCGGCTTCACCGGAGGCGGCGGCGACTTCGGCTCCCGCTTCGCCTGGTACGTGGACATCGTCCGCCGCAAGGTCTCCGAGAACTGGCTGAAATACGAGATCGATCCGAGTATCTCCACCGCCCGCCGGGTTTATATCGTCTTCGAGATCAACCGCAGCGGCGAGCCGACCAACATCCAGCTCTCCCAGTCCAGCGGCATACCGTCGCTGGACCAGTCGGCCATGCGGGCGTTGCAGCGCATCGACACCTTCGGCCCGCTGCCGCCCGCTTACTCCGGCAGCCGCGTGTCGGTAGAATTCTGGTTTGACTATCGCAGGTAACGCCGGCGCCCCGAAGCTTCGGGGCCGGCTGTCGCGAGGGCGTCCCGCCTTTGCGCATGTGGGAGGAAAATGAAGGTTCGGCGAATTACTCTCGGGATCATCCTCATTGCTGCGTTCTCGACTTCTCTCCTCGCCCAGGAGGACTGGATCCGCACCGGTACCGGCCTGGGCGTGGAGCGCGTCCGCCTCGCCGTCCCCGAATTCAAGTCCTCCTCCCCCGACCCCCGCACCGCGGAGATGCTCAAGGTCTTCAACGACGTCCTGTGGAACGACCTGGAGAGCGCCGGCATCTTCGACATGGTCTCCAAGAGCTTCTACCCGCTGCAGCAGCCCGCCAACCCCAACGACATGAAGCTGGACGCCTGGGCCAACCCGCCGGTCACCGCCAGCATGGTGGCCTTCGGCAACCTGGGCGTGGCCGGCGCCGACCTGAGCGTCTACGGCTGGCTCTTCGACGTGAAGAACGCCGCCTCGCCCCACGTGCTGGGCAAGCAGTACCGCGAGCCCGCCTCCGCCGACAACGCCCGCCTGCTCGCCCACCGCTTCGCCAACGAGATCATCTTCCGCCTGGGCGGCGGGGTGCAGAGCATCACCGAGAGCAAGCTCTTCTTCATCAGCAACCGCACCGGCCACAAGGAAGTCTGGTCCATGGACTACGACGGCGCCAACCAGAAGCAGGTGACGCGCCTGGGCTCCATCGCCCTTTCCCCGCGCGTCTCCCCCGACGGCTCGCGCGTGGCCTTCACCACCTTCGCCCGTGGCGGCGTGGACCTGGCCATGTACTCGCTCGAACTCGGCCGCCTGGTCACCTTCCCCAGCTTCGGCGGCACCAATGCCTCCCCCGCCTGGTCGCCCGACGGCGCCAAGCTGGCCTTCTCCTCCTCCCGCAACGGCGACCCGGAGATCTACATCGTCGAAGCCAACGGCACCGGCCTGAAGCGCCTGACCGCCTACCGCGGCACCGACATCTCCCCCGCCTGGAATCCCAAGACCGGGGCGCAGATCGCCTTCGTCAGCGGCCGCACCGGCCTGCCCCAGATCTACGTCATGGACGCCGACGGCGCCAATCTGCAGCGCATGACCGACGGCGGCTACGCCGTCTCCCCCTCCTGGTCGCCCAACGGCCAGTTCCTGTTGTTCGCCTGGATGCGCAAGTACGGCCCGGGGGCCCCCGGCGCGCAGGACATCTATATAATGGACATCGCCAGCAAGCAGTGGGTGCAGCTGACCCACGATGCCGGACGCAACGACTTCCCATCGTGGGCGCCGGACGGACGCCACATCGTCTTTCAGTCCAACCGCTCCGGCAGCGACCAGATCTGGACCATGCTGGCCGACGGCTCGCAGCCGCGTCCGCTCACCTCGAGCGGCGTGAACACGCAGCCGAACTGGAGTTTCAAGTAAGCTTAGGGCATACTGCGGATTTTCTTTTGGGCCATTTTGGTTTACTTAGCTCCTTCGGGATTTACCTGGGTCCGGGCCTCGATGAGTTTGGCGAGTTCTCTCGCATTTGGAGGATGAGGTGATTGCCAGCAAGACGAAGTGGTTCGTTCTGATCGCATCCTTGGCGGTACTGGTGACCGTCGGCGGCTGTAAGAAAAAGGTGGCTCCACCGCCTCCGCCGCCCCCGCCGCCGCCCGCGCCCACCGCCTCGCTGACCGCCAACCCCAGCAGCATCGAACGCGGCCAGTCCACCACCCTCACCTGGCGCACCGAGAACGCCACCGAAGTCACCATCGAGGGCGTGGGCACGGTCGAACTCAGCGGCTCGCGCGACGTGCAGCCCACCGCTTCCACCACCTACCGCCTGGTCGCCAAGGGCGCCGGCGGGCAGCAGGAAGCCACCGCCCGCGTCACCGTGGTCGAACCGCCTCCGCCGCCGGTACAGACCCGCGCCAGCGACGAGGAACTCTTCGCCCAGAACGTGAAGGACGTCTTCTTCGACTACGACCAGTTCGACATCCGCGCCGACGCGCAGTCGACGCTCGCGACCAGTGTCGAGTTCCTGCGGCAGAACCCCAACATCCGCTTCACCATCGAGGGGCACTGCGACGAGCGCGGCTCGACCGAGTACAAC
>CAYTPH010000080.1:0-2635 GCA_964439635.1 uncultured Terriglobales bacterium | reverse complement strand
CCTGGGCGACAACCGCGCCAACGCCGCCAAGCAGGCGCTGGTCGCCGCCGGCATCTCCGCCGACCGCATCAAGACCATCAGCTACGGCAAGGAGAAGCCCTTCTGCACCGAGTCGGACGAGCAGTGCTGGCAGCAGAACCGCCGCGGCCACTTCGTCTTCGGCCACCGCTGATTTGAGATACAGCTGGGTGCCCCACCCAAGCCCGATGTTGGCTTGGGTGGGGTAGTTGGCTTGCGCCAGACACTCAGCATGACCTTCGGCCCGCAGTTCTGCATCTGACTAGACATCTATGAACGCAAAACGATTCCTGCTCCTGGCGGTCCTGGCCGCCGTCGCTGCCCGGCCCGCTTCCGCCGGCACCAAGGAAGAGCTCATCAAGCTGCAGACCCAGGTCCAGGCCATCCAGGACCAGATGGCCCGCATGCAGCAGTCCTTAGACGAGCGCATGGGCATCATGCGCAACATGATCGAGCAGAGCACCGACAACGTGAACCGCATGACCGCCGCGGTCGACGCCCTGCAGAAGAACCTGCAGGCGCAGAACCAGGACTCCGCCGCCAAGGTCGACCAGGTCTCCACCCAGGTGCAGGCCCTGCACGATTCCCTCGACGAGCTCAAGACCCGCTTCGCCCGCCTCGCCCAGCAACTGGAGCAGCAGCAGTCGGCGCAGACCAACCTGGCCGCCGGGGCCTCGCCTCCGGGCCAGGCGCCGCCCCCCGACATCCTCTACAACAACGCCCTGCGCGACTACAACGCCGGCAAGTACGAGCTCGCCCAGCAGGAGTTCGCCGACTACCTGAAGTTCTATGCCGGCACCGACCTGGCCGGCAACGCCCAGTTCTATCTCGGCGAGATCGCCTACCGCCAGGGCAACTTCCAGGGCGCGGTCGGCGAGTACGACAAGGTGCTCGACCAGTATCCCGGCGGCAACAAGGCCGCCGCCGCCCAGCTCAAGAAGGGCTACGCCCTGGTCGAGCTGGGCCAGAAGGAGGCCGGGGTCACGGAGCTGCAGGCGCTGGTGTCCCGCTTCCCCCGCTCGGTGGAAGCCACCCAGGCCCGCGACAAGCTGCGCCAGTTGGGCGTCACCAAGCGCCCCGCCCGCCGCACTACCCAGTAGGGCGCTCCTAGTCCCCGTTCTTGTGGGCTTCGCCGTGGATCACGGCGTGGTCTTCCACTGCTTCCAGGTGGGTCGTGACGTGCACCGGGACGTCCATGCTCTGCGCCAACCGCTGTTCCAGCTGGGTCGCCCGGGCATGCGCTTCCCCGACCGGGAGCGTGAAGGGGAACAGCAGGTGCAGATCGGCGTGCAACGTGTATCCCGCCGTCCGAAACCGGAACTCGTGGTATTCCACGCCTAATTCCTGGCAGATCTGCTCCACCTGCGCGCGCAGCGCCTTCTCCGTCTCGGGGTCGGCGTAATCCATCAGTCCGCGCGCCGACCGCCACACCAGGTTGCCGCCCGACCACAGGATATTAAGCGCCACGGCTATTGCCAGCAGCGGGTCCAGCGGCTTCCACCCGGTCAGCAGGACCAGGGTCAGCCCGCCGACCACCCCGAAGCTCGTCCAGGAATCCGTCAGGACGTGCTTGCCATTGGCTTCCAGGATCAGGCTGCGGGTGCGGCGGCCGATCCGCAGCAGGTAGAAGCCCAGGCCCGCGTTCACCAGTGACGCGGCCAGGATGAGCAGCGTCCCCGCTCCCAGGCGTTCCAGTTGCAGGCCATGCAGCCACTTGTGCACCGCCGTCCACACGATCGCCACCGCCGCCAGGATGATCATCGCGCCTTCGAAGCCGGCGGAGAAGAACGTGATCCGCTCGTATCCGTAATGGAAACGCTCGTCCGCCGGACGCGTGCTCAGCCCCAGGCTGAACGCCGCAAAGGCGACCGCCACCACGTGGATGATCGACTCCAGCGCGTCCGACAGGATGGCCGCCGACCCCGTCAGCAGATAGGCCGTGACCTTGCCCCCCAGCATCACCATCCCGACCCACAGCGACAGCCGCATGGCCAGGCGCGTGTCGTGGATGACCGTAGGCTTCATTGCGCTTTACGTCCCGAAAGGCGGCAAGAGTCGGGTGCTCCCCTGCGTAACAGTAGGGCACCTTTGGGTCCTGTGCAGTGACAGCGGTCACGCGGTAAGAATTTCGTTCCAGAGCAGCGCGCAAGATACCGCTGGCGGTGCCGCGTTATTGGACCAGCGCCCGCTCGCGCCTTTACTTCTGCCATCTGACTTCTTCGATCTGCCCTCACTGTCAACCCCATCCAAATCTCGATTCCTTCGTAACCTGCTGATTCCACTCCGAAAATAGATCTGTGGAAAAGTAGCAACCAACTCCCTCGGATTTGTCATACTGGAAGTAGGTAGGAAAAACAGGCGCGAGCCCTCGCTCGCGCCTGTTTCGTTTTGTCATCCTGAGCGCTGTCCCGCTAGGGACAAGCGTGAAGATCTATAGCTCGCGCTACCCGAGGAGCCCCACGTCAGTGGGGCGATTTCCCCATGCCCAAATCCCGAACCTTGCCCATCCCCCGCCACCCCAACGAGCGCGGCGAGTGGGTCGAACTCCTCTTCCTGGCCCACGCTACCCGCCTGGGTCTCAAGGTCGCCAAGCCCTGGGGCTCCGGCACCCGCTACG
>CAYTPH010000079.1:0-10505 GCA_964439635.1 uncultured Terriglobales bacterium | reverse complement strand
CCGCCTCGACGCCTCCGGCACCTTCCACTACTGGGCCTCCACCTCCGGCAAGCCCATGGAGGACCGTGAGGAGCTTGACAGCACCCTTTCCGGCGCCATCATCGTCGACTCGCCCGGCGCCACGCCCAACGATCGCGTGCTGATGGTCGGCACCTGGTTCGAGCCCGGCACCCACAAGAAGGGTCCGCGCATGCAGGAGCGCGCACTCACCGTCATCAACGGCAAGTCGTGGCCGCACACCGAGCGCCTGCATTACCGTTTGGGGGAGGAAGTCCACTGGCGCGTCATCAACGTCAGCTGGGGCCCGCACCCCATGCACCTGCATGGCACCTACTTCCGTGTGGACAGCCTCGGCGACGGCCTCTCCGACACCATCTACTCGCAACCTCAGCAGCGCATGGCGGTCACCGAGAACATCGCCGACGGCGGCACTTACACCATGACCTGGTGGCCCGACCGCGAGGGCCGCTGGGTCTTCCACTGCCACATCCTCGGCCACATCTCCGGCGAGTTGGCGCTCGAGCCGGCCGACTCCAGCCACGCCGCCCACTCCGGCCCCGGCAGCGGCATGCGCGGCCTGGTCATGGGCATCGAGGTCTCCCGCGACGGCCCCGCCGGCAAGCTCACCAACGCCTCCGCCCGCGACCCGCGCGAGCTCCACCTGGTGGTCACGCGCCGCGACGGCCCTTCCGGCTCATCGCCCACCAGTGTCGGGTATCAGCTCGCCGAAGGCGCCGCCGAGGCCGCCACTCCGCCCGCCATCCCCGGTCCCGCCATCGTTCTCCACCGCCGCGAGCCCGTGGCCATCACCGTCGAGAACCGCCTGGCCGAGCCCACCGCCGTCCACTGGCATGGCATCGAGCTGGAGAGCTACTACGACGGCGTCCCCGGATGGGGCGGCGTCGGCTCCCAGGTCACTCCCTCCATCGAGCCTGGCGGCAAGTTCATCGCCCGCTTCACCCCGCCCCGCGCCGGCACCTTCATCTACCACACCCATTGGCACGAGGTCCGGCAGCTCACCACCGGCCTCTACGGGCCCATCCTGGTCCTGGAAGAGAACGAGCGGTACGACCCCGAGGCCGACCGCATCTACCTGGCCAGCCGCGGCGGCCCCGATAACGACAAGGACCCCTTCCTGCTCAACGGCAGCGCCGCGCCCCCGCCGCAGTCCATGCGGGTGGGGAAGCGCTACCGCATGCGCTTCATCAACATCACCGCCAACAACACCATGCTGCGCGTCGAGCTGCTCTCCGGCGGCCGGGTGGCGGAATGGCGCGGCTTGGGCAAGGACGGCTGGACCATGCCCGCGCACCAGCAGACCCTCCGCCCCTCCCGCCAGCCCATCGGCGTCGGCGAGACCTACGACTTCACCTTCCAGCCCCGCTCTCCCGGCAAGCTGGAGCTGGTCCTCATGCGCGCTAAGGAGCGCCTGGTCACGCTGCCCATCACCGTCAAGCGCTGAACCGCGTCGCCACCGGTGGCCCCGCACCATCTGCGGTTTGGACCTCCTTCAGTTCCGTGTGTGCCGCGCGTCACCGACAACGCTGGCCCGAGCGCAGACACTCGCCCCAATCCGAAACCTGGCGTCATCCTGAGGCGCTTTAGCGCCGAAGGACCTCGCGTGCAGCACCGAGGACCTATGCGCAAGATCCCGCGCTGGTACGTGTACATCATGACCAACCGCCCGCGCTCGCACGTCCTCTACACGGGCTTCACCGGCAACCTTCGCCTGCGTGTCTATCAGCACAAGAAGAAGCTCAAGGAAGGCTTCACCAAGAAGTACAACCTCACACGGCTGGCCTACTACGAGGAGTGGTGCCATCCCGGCGCGGGGATCCATCGCGAGAAGGAGATCAAGGGCTGGCTGCGCATCAAGAAGATCCGCCTGATCGAATCGGTGAACCCGAAGTGGAAGGACCTGGCGGAGCACTGGTACGACGACGTCGGCAAGCCCATCGTGTTTCAGCCCGACCTGCCCTGACACGCTACCGCATTCCCAACCCCAAATCTGGCGTCATCCTGAGGCGCTTCAGCGCCGAAGGATCCCGCGTGTACCCACGCAGCCTTCCGGCTCCTCGCGAGGTCCTTCGGGCCTGAAGGCCCTCAGGATGACGCCGGTCTGGGATGGTGCGCGCATTGCTCCCGTGCGTTCAGCGAAACCCGGCCTTTTGGCCCCGCTCCTCCGTGCCTCCGTGGCTTCCTTTCTGCGTGCAGCAAGAAAAACGGGCGGACCTCACGGTCCGCCCTTTGGCTAGCACTACACCGAATCGATTATCGCAGCCCCGCCAGCTCCTGCAGGATGCGCCAGTTCTCCAGCCGGTCCTGCTGTGCCGTCATCAGGAACTCGTCGGGGTTGCCGTCCTGGTCGAAGTGGCGCGCGAAGCGGCCCTCCGTCTTGGCGAAGGCGGTGAAGTCCACCGCCTTGCCGGTGCGCGCGTCCACGTACCAGTCTTCCTTGGCCGCCGGATTGCCCGCCAGGCTCAGCCGCTCCGCGATCTTCTCGCCCTTCCGCGGATCGTAGGTGAACAGCGGGAAGGTGCGCGACTCCACCGCCAGCTTGGCCTGGTGCATGGACTGGTCGTCGGCCACCCCGTGCTCCGGCTGGCACGTCGTGTACACCACGATCAGCGCCGGCCCCGGGAACTCGTTGGCCGCCATGATGGTCTTGTAGAAGTGGTTCAGGTGCGCCGTGGTGGTCTGCGCCACGAACGCTCCCGGATGCATCATGGCGATCTGCGCCAGTTCCTTGCGCCGCTCCCGCTTGCCCGGCTGCGCCTTGCCGAACTGCGCCATCTTGGCGTCCTGCCCGGTGAACGTCGAGGTGGACGTCTGGCCGCCGGTGTTCGAGTACACCTGCGTATCCAGCACCATCACCTTGATGTCCATGCCCGACATCAGCATGCGTGACAGCGATTGGAAGCCGATGTCGTACATGGCCCCGTCGCCGCCCAGCACCCACAGCCGGCGCTTGTTGAAGCCTTCCTGGTCCCAGCGCAGCCGGATGCCCATGGCGTCGGCCGGGGCGTTCTCGAACAGCGAGTTCGTCCACGGCACCGCGAAGGGGTTGAAGGGATAGGTGGAGCCGAACACCGAGTTGCAGCCCGTCGCGGCCACGATGCCGATGTTCTCCGCCCCGTACTGGAAGCCGGTGGCGGCCAGCATCAGGCGGACCGCCGTGGCCTCGCCGCAGCCCATGCACGACCCCGCGCCGCCGGCGAACAGCAGCGCGCGGTGCGCCAGCATCATGTCGCCCAGCGCCTTCTCGTTCAGCAGGTGCGCCGGCGTCTCCGGCAGATGATGGTACAGGTCCATCAGCAGGTCGTACTTCTGCATCTGGCCGTCTTTGGGGACCATCTTCAGCGCGTCGTGCGAGCCGCAGGCCACCACGCACTCGCCGCAGCCCTTGCACTTGTCCGGATCCACGAAGATGGAGAACAGCCCGCCCGTCTGCCCCTTCTTCTGCGGCAGCTCGAAGTACTTGGTGGTCTGCACGAACTCGGCGCGCAGCGACTCGCGCACCTCCTCGCGGACCTTGCCCAGTTGCTCGTCGAGCGCCGCCGGTTCCGCCACCTTGCCCAGGATGGCGGTGTCGGGGCAGACGTTCACGCATTCCATGCAGCCCACGCACTTGCTGGCCGTGAACACGGGGATGTCCGGGGCCAGGGTGCGGAAGCTGCGCCGCGACGCCGACGACGGCGGCATCAGTGACCGCGCCACGAACTCGTCGGCTTCCAGGTCGGCCTCGCGGCCGCGCCCGTAGCTGCCGATCACGTGGTCGCAGAAGTCCGGCTGCACCACCGGCTGGCAGGCCGAGCTGCACATCGGCTTGTACGCCTTGGCCTCCTGCTTCACCACCAGCGTCTCCACCTCCGAGGGCTGGATCCGCTCCACCTCGGTAAAGCCACGGCGGGCGGCCTTCATGTTGTCGGCCACCACCTGCGTGCCGCGCTTGCCGAAGTACTTGATGAGCGTCTTCTCCAGCGACTGGAACAGGCTCTCCTCATCCAGCCCGGCCTGCTCGCGGAAGGGCGTCAGCCGCAGGAACGCTCCCAGCAGCACGATGCCCTGCATGCGCACCTGCAGGTCGGCGCGGCTGGAGCATTCGCGCGCGATCTTGCCCGCGTCCAGCGCAAACAGCCGCAGCTTGCGCTCGCGGATCCTCTTCTGCGCCGCCGCCGGCAGGCTCGCCCAGATCTGCTCCTTGGGCAGCACCGACTGCAGGTAGATGGCGCCGCCCTCCACCAGACCTTCCAGCGGGTCTCCCGACAGGAACGCGTTCTGGTCCTGGATGGCGACGAACTCCACCGTGTTGATCTCGGCGTGCAGCCGCACCGGCTCCGGCGCCAGCGTCAGCCAGTAGTTGGTCGGCAGGCCCTTCTTCTCCGAGCCGTACTTGGGGAAGGCCTGCGCGAACAGCCCGAACAGGTCGCTGGCCACCGACGCGATCACCTTGTTGGTGGTCACCGAGCCGAAGCCGCCCACCGAGTGCCCGCGCAGCGAGTACGCGCCCAGCGGCCGCACGTCCACGTCGCTCTTCATCTCCAGCGCGTCGGGGTGCTTCACTCCCAGCACGAAGAAGCGGTTGCGCCGGCGCTTCTGCATCATCTCCACCGTGGCCACGAAGTGCCCCGGACGGATGTCGCGCCCGCCCAGCCCAGCCACCCCGGAGTAGACGTCGGGGATGCGCTCCAGCCGCGGCCCGTTCACCGCGTTCTGCGCGTCTGCCAGCGCCGCCTTCAGCTCCAGGGTCAGCGGGTTGGACTCCGCCAGCGGCGTGTCCGCCCGCTCCACCACGGCGACGGCGCGCACGTTGCGCAACATCTCCGCCAGTTCCCGCCCGGGGAACGGCCGGTACGCCATCACACTGATGCAGCCCACCTTCACTCCCTGCTTGCGCAGGTAGTCGACGGTGGCTTCCGCGGTCTCCATCATGCTGCCCATGCCGATGATGGCGAACTCCGCGTCCTCCATCCGGTGGGGCTTCAGCAGGTCGTACTCCCGTCCCGTCATCTCGGTGAACAGCCGCATCGCCTGCACCAGCCGCGGCGCCACCCGCTCATAGAAATACCTCTGCCCGATCTTCCCCTTCATATACGCGTCCTGGTTCTGGACGGGGCCGGAGAGGATGGGGCGGAGAGGATCGAACAACTTCCGCAGTTTCTCGTTGGGGTCGCCGACGAACTCCTTCATGAACTCGGGTTCGGGGAGGCGGATGGTCTCCAGGGTGTGCGTCGTCAGGAAACCGTCCTGGCAGTTCATGAACGGCGTTTCCGTCTCCTCGGCGACCTTGCGGGCGATGAGGGCAAGGTCGGCGGCCTCCTGGGCGTTGCGGCCGAAGAGGATGCCCCAGCCCACGTCGGAGACGCCGTAGACGTCGTCGTGCCCGCAGTGGACGTTCAGCGAATGCGAGGTGAGGGCGCGGGCCCCGATGTGGAACACCACCGGCAGGCGCTTGCCGCTGATGACGTACAGCACTTCCTTCATCAGGATCAGGCCCTGGCCGCTGGTGAAGTTGGAGACGCGTCCACCGGCCAGCGCGTAACCCTCGCAGGCGGAGGCGGAGCTGTGCTCGCTCTCCGGCTCCAGGAAGCGGATGGACTCGCCCCACAGGTTCTTCTTGCCGTTGGAATACTCGACGGCGAAGCCGTCGCCCATGGGGGTGGAGGGGGTGATGGGGTAGGCGCAGGCGCCCTGGGCGATGTGCGACTCCACCCAGACCACGGCGCCGGACCCGTCCACGGTGGAGACGATGCCGGGATACTTGACGTCCTGCTTCTCGACTTCCGGAGCTGCGGGTACTTCGATGGTGCTAGCCAAGGTTCCTCCAGTACTCGGCGCCGCGGCGGCGCCGCGACACCTTGGTCAGTAATCCGGAAGCCTGGCGCGGGGTATGAAGATCATGATGCGCGTCCAGGTTCCCGGCAATGAATTCAAAGCTGTGCGGGGACGAGTGCAGGAGCGCGGGCGGTAACGTCTGTCCGGCTTTCTTGGCCTGCGTGCTGCGGGTCCCCACATGAGCCCGGGTACTTGTCACTTGCTCAACCTTCTTCCTTCGTCCCGGCCGAGGGCGGCCGGGCTACAAACTCATAAAAAGCCGTCGAGTTCGAAATCCTCGAGGGTGATGTGATGGCGCATTTCGCGGGCCAGGCCGTGGCCCAGTTCCTTCACCCGGGCGACGGCCTCCTCCCGGCCGCTGTCCTCCATCTCCTTGAGGGCGGAGCAGAACTCCAGCAGGTGGAGGCGCATGCGGTCGTGCTGGCGGGTCATCTCGCGGGCGAACTCGGTCAGCTCGGGGCTGACGGCGGCCACCGTGGCCAGCACCGTCTGCTCCTCGCGGGTAAAGTGCTCGGGCATGATCTCGGCCAGGCGGCGGCCGGAGGCGCACACCTTGCAGGAGGTGCGCACGGCGGCGGGGTCGGCGGTCGCGGTCAGCTCATCCAGGGCGGCTTCCAGCTCCAGCAGTTCCTGGGCGACGGCCTGGTGCTCGTCGTGGACCTTGGCGGAGTCGGCGCGGAACGTGGTGGGGAAGGTCGCCATGGATCACCTGCACAGTACGAAATCTAGAGTCCATGGTCGGACATTGGGCCGGAAGCCGCTGTGCGCCCGGTCACGGGAAATTGTGACCGAGGTCACAATCTGGAGCGGGGGGCCTGGGGATGGGGCGGAGGCTTGGTCTCATTCCAGAACACCACGTCCGTCCTCGATGACAGCCGCAGCGTTTGGAGCTATCGTGCACACGTCGGAGAGGAACTATCTATGCGCGTTCCTGAATTCGGGAAGGCCACCGCTCTAGCAGCCTTATTCGTGGTTGCAGCCACCGCACATTCTGCGCCCGCCGCGATTGAGGGTGGGCCAACCGTCGTGGCACGTCCAGAAAAGGCGGCCTATCGGTTGGGCGAAGAGATCCTCGTCTCCGTGCAGATTCAGAACACGTCCAAATCGCCAATCTGTCTTCCTGATGACACAAGAAGGTTCCTTGTCAGTTTGGAGGATATGAGCGGTGTGAGTGCCTTTTCAGGTGGGATTGCAGGGCATCCGCCCCGTCCGGTTAGCTCCGGCTGGATTGTCCTGTTTCCCGGCGACTTTTACGGGAAGACCGAAAGGATCTTGTTTCCTCCAACTCGTCCAGGTGTCTACAGAATCTACGCAACCCACCGGTCGGTTTCTTTGGAAACCAGACCACCATCCTCCCTGGGATGCAGCACCGTTGTTGTCGGCCAACATACTTCAGCCAGCACAGAAATAACCGTAGAACCAAGCGGCAAGTGAGGCGACTGCAGGTCTCAAGGCCTGCGCCACCTTCTCCGTGGCCGGCGCGGCGCCAGCGCCGCCGGGACGGGCGAGGGCGCCGATCTCCACACGGAATTCGTATTGAATGCGAGAACACCCCCCACCCAAGCCACAGACGGGCTTGGGTGGGGCACCCCGTTGTGAGGCGCATTGCCTTGTGCGTCCAGTCACCGGGAAGTGTGACCGGCATCACAGCTTTGGTTGCGGCAGGGAACGACACTACCGACGAGCACAGGAAAGCCAGATCAGGTTGAGCCCATGGTCTGGCGCCCTCATCGGTGGCTCCCGCGCCGGGCGGTCCGAGACCCCACACTCCACCTGGCCCGCGCGGGGGCCACTGCTCACCTACCGGGGCGGCCCGAATCCCGAGGGCGGCCTCCGGGGAGCGTTCTATGACAATCGCGGCGAAGGTCCCCGGCAATCATCCCCTCAAGGGCGCGGCCCCCTACGGCCTCAAGGTCGTCGACAACTGCACCATCTGCAACATGCGGGAGAAGAGCTCGTTCTGCCACGTGACCGCAGAGGCGGTGCGCGAGCTGAACGGCATCCGCCAGGTGGCGCTGTACCCCCCGGGGGCGCTGCTGTTCGTGGAAGGCGAAGCCCCGCGCGGCGTGTTCGTGCTCTGCGGCGGCGAGGCCAAGCTCACCGCCAGCAGCAAGAACGGCGAGAGCATCATCCTGCGGCTGGCGGAGGGCGGTGAGGTGCTGGGCCTCTCCAGCGTGATCGCCGGCAGCGCCTACACCTCCACCGCCGAGACCCTGACCCCGGCGCAGGTGGCCTTCATCCCGGCGCGCAAGTTCCTGCGCTTCCTGCGCTCCCACCACGAGGTGTCGCTGCGGGTAGCCGAGCACCTGAGCATGGAGCTGCACAAGAGCTGGGAGCAGGCGCGGCTGCTGGCCCTGGCCCCCAGCACGCGCTCGAAGCTGGCACAGTTGCTGCTGGAGTGGGCGGAGGAGCACGGCACCCAGGAGCCCACCGGCGGCATCGCCGTCCCCTTCCACATGACCCACGAGGAGATCGGCAAGATCATCGGGGCGTCGCGGGAGACGGTGAGCCGGCTGCTCTCCGATTTCCGCCGCCGCAAGCTGCTGCGGGTGAAGGGAAGCTCGGCGGTGCTGGTGCCGGAGGAATTGAAAGCGGCGCTGAACTAGCTGTCAGCCATTAGCTCTTAGCCATTAGCTCAAGACGCGGATGCCGAAAAGGCTCCGCGTTTTGTTCTTGCACGCAGGCCAGAGCAGCCGTAATTTCGCATCCTCTGGCCGCGGGAGGAGTCCAGGCGGCTGCGGTCACCCTTTTCGTAACCACCTGGCGGTGGGAACGGGTTGTGCGCGGCCGGTGAGCGTGTCAAACTGAAGCGCTCTCCGCGCACAACCGAACCCAGATGCAACCGTCCGCAGAACCGTCTTCTCCAGCGTCCTCGCGACGCAAACTCGCGGTCCCTGAACACTGGCTGCCCAAGTCCGTCCTACTGCTGCGGGACTACGACCGCAAGAAGTTCCTCTCCGACCTGATCGCTGGCCTGACCGTGGGCCTGGTGGCGCTGCCGCTGGCCATGGCCTTCGCCATCTCCTCGGGGGTAGCCCCGGAGGCGGGCATCTACTGCGCGGTGGTGGCCGGGTTCCTGATCTCCGCCCTGGGCGGCTCCAAGACGCAGATCGGCGGGCCCACCGGCGCCTTCGTGGTCATCGTGGCCGGCATCGTGGCCAAGCACGGGTTGGCGGGGCTGTTCATCTGCACCGGCATGGCCGGGGTGCTGATGATCATCATGGGCGTGACCGGCTTCGGCGCGGCGGTGAAGTTCATCCCCCGGCCGGTGGTGATCGGCTTCACCAACGGCATCGCCGTGCTGATCGCCAGCACCCAGATCAAGGACTTCTTCGGCCTGCACGTGGACAAGGTCTCGGGCGAGTTCTTCGAGCGCATGAAGCAGCTGAGCCTGGCCTGGAACACCCTCTCGCCCTACGCCACCCTGCTGGCCGGCGCGGCGCTGCTGCTGGTGCTGCTGACCCCCAAGATCACCAAGCGTGTTCCCGGCACCATCGTGGCGCTGTTCGCCGGGACAGGCGCGGCGGTGCTGCTGAAGCTGGACGTGGCCACCATCGGCTCGGTGTTCGGCGGCATTCCTGGCGGGTTACCCAAGGTGCACATCCCGGAGTTCCATTGGCACATGGTGCCGGCGCTGCTGGGCCCGGCCTTCACCGTGACCATGCTGGGCGCCATCGAGTCGCTGATGTCGGCGGTGGTCAGCGACCGCATGAGCAAGGACAAGCACAATCCCAACGTGGAGCTGGTGGCGCAGGGCATCGCCAACTTCGTGTCGCCGCTGTTCGGCGGGCTGCCGGCCACGGGCGCCATCGCCCGCACCGCCACCAACATCCGCTCCGGCGCGCAGACCCCGGTGGCGGGCATGGTCCACGCCGGGGTGCTGCTGCTCATCCTGCTGGTGGCGGCGCCGCTGGCCAGGTTCATTCCCCTGCCGGTGCTGGCCGCCATCCTCATGGTGGTGGCCTACAACATGGGCGAGTGGGGCGAGATCCGCGACATCCTCAAGCTGACCTGGTCCGACATCTCGGTGTGGGCGCTCACCTTCCTGCTGACCGTCTTCGCCGACCTGACGGTGGCGGTGCAGGCGGGCATGATCCTGGCCACGCTGCTGTTCATCCGCAAGGTGGCGGTCACCACCACGGTGTCGGCGGTGACCGACGCTTACGTGGACGAGGGCCGCATCCACATCCTGCAGGACAAGGCCATCCCCGATTACGCCCGCATCTACCGCATCCACGGCCCCTTCCTGTTCGGCGCCACGGAGAAGCTGGACGCGGTGCGGGAGCAGCTGGCGGACGCGCCGCCCGTCCTCATCCTGCGGCTGCGCAACATGACCGCGCTGGACGCCACCGGGCTGCACGCCATCGAGGAACTGGCCGACGCGGTGCACGCCTCCGGGCGGGAGATCATCCTGTGCGGAGCGCGCGAGCAGCCGGCGCGCCTGATGCGGCAGGCGGACTTCGCCCAGCACGTCGGCGCGGAGAACATCTGCCCCAACGTGCAGGCGGCGCTCGACCGCGCCCAGCAGGTCTACGAGTCCATGCTGGCGGTGAACCAGCAGTTCGGGGTGAAGGTCGGACGGCGGGCCAGCGACCGTCGCGCGTCCGGAGCCGGCGCCGGACCAACCTCGTCGCCGCACGACTGAAAAACCTAGGTCAACAACTAGGACT
>CAYTPH010000078.1:0-10576 GCA_964439635.1 uncultured Terriglobales bacterium | reverse complement strand
CCCTCGCAGACCAGCACGAACTTGCCGGCGTTCTCCTCCACGGCCTGCTGCAGCGCCGCTTCCGCCTGGTGTCCGGCGGCCGCCATCAGGGTCTCGTGGTAGTCGAGGGAAATGACGTTCAGGATGAGGCTGGCCACGTCCGGCGCCGAGGTGCGCAGCAGCGTCTCCGAGCACCCGGTGCAATCCTGGAAGTGGAGCCAGATGACCGAGGGACGGCGGGCCTGGCCCACAGCTTCGGCCACTTCAAAGGCGCTCGCCTTGCTGGTCAGCGACAGGCCGACGGGGGCGGTCATCATCAGGGTGGTACAGAGCTGGAGGAAGCTGCGGCGGGAGGTGCCACAGGCTTCCAGGTGGGCGGCGATGGTGGGCTTCTCCGGCGATCTCGACATCCCTGGTCCTGTCCCGGGCTCGCTCCGAGCCGAGCGAACGCCCGTTCGAAACTCTCGCATCCGACTGCGGCGGGCCTCTACCCGCCCTGACCACCCCCGTGTGACCTGGAGCACACCAAGGAGTGATGGAGGGCATCATCGCCGCCCGCGCCTGCGTCTGGCGGTGACCGGGGTCACCTTTGGACGTAGCGGCGCCACAGGTACGGTGTGATGGAAATCACAACAGGGAGTGAGAAATGCTACGTTATCTGGAGTGGCGGCTCAGGCCAGCAGGCCCGCCGCCAGGACCACGCCCAGCACGATGCTGGCGGCGCCGGAGACCATCACGAAGCGGCGCCGGAATCCGCCCACGCGGCGTGTTCCTTCGTCCAGGGCCCGCGCCAATCCGCAGGTGACCGCCACCATGCCGGCCACGGTGCCGGCGCCGAAGATGACAAGGTAGGCCACCGCCCACAGCGGCTGCCGGATGGTCGCCAGGATCAGCAGCGTGACCGCCGCGGACCCCGCCAATCCGTGCACCACGCCCACGGCGATCGGCCGCAGCAGGCCGGAAGCCCTGGAGTCATCGTGCGGCGACTCCAGCCCGGACCGCAGGGCCAGCAGGTTGCCCACGCCCAGGACCAGCAGCATGACTCCGACGAAGGCTTCCAAGGCAAGCGTCATGCGTTCCGGGACGACCAGCCCGCCGGCGATCATCACCACGCCGGCAGCCAGGATGGTGAGCGAGTGTCCGAGGCCCCAGGCTACGCCCACGCGGGCCGCCTGGCGGAGCGAGCGGCTGCGGCTCAGGATGGTGGAGACCGCGACCACGTGGTCGGGATCGAAGGCGTGCCGCATCCCCAGGAACAGCCCCAGGAGCAGGACCATCCCCAGGCTCATCGCGCCACTCCGCACTTCATCTCTTGCCGCTGCGCCACCAGGAACTCCATCAAATCGCCCATGCCCTGCCCCGTTTTGCTCGACAGCTCGAACGCCTTCATGCCTGGCCGCACCGACTGGATGCTGGCGTGCACCTCCGGCACGCTCACCTCCACCGCCTCCGCCAGGTCCACCTTAGTGATCACGCCGACGTCGGCGGTATGGAAGATGGTGGGGTACTTCAGCGGCTTGTCGGCGCCCTCGGCCACCGACACCAACACGAAGCGCAAGCTCTCGCCCAGGTCGTAGCTCGAGGGGCAGACCAGATTACCGACGTTCTCGATGAAGAGGAAGTCCATGTCGGTCAGCGGCCAGCCCTCCAGCGCTTTGCGCACCATCTCGGCGTCGAGGTGGCAGATGGTGCCGGTGGTGATCTGCCGCACCGGAGCGCCGCTGCGCGCCAGCCGAGCCGCGTCGTTCTCCGTCGCCAGGTCGCCGACCAGCACGCCGATGCGGTACTGCTCGCGCATGCGGCTCACCAGCTTCTCCAGCAGGGTCGTCTTCCCCGAGCCCGGGCCGGAGACGAAGCTGGCCACGAAGACGCCCGCGTCCAGGAAGCGCCGGCGCAGCTCCCGCGCCAGCACGTCATTCTGCTTCAGGACCTTCTGGCGGACCTCCACCAGCCGTGGCTGGCTCATTCCTGCACCTCCAACGCACTGATCTCCAACTCCTGCCCGCTGCGGATCTCGGCCAGCGGGGCCTCGCATACGGAACAGAAGGCGTGCTGCAGCGACTCCGGGGTGCGGGCCTGGCCGCAGACGGCGCAAAACCCGGTCGCCGGCACCCGCTCGATCTCCAGCCGGGTGCCCGCCAGCGGCGTGCCGTCGGTGGCCGCGCCGTAGGCGAACAGCAGCGCATCGGCGTCCACACCGGCCAGTTCGCCCAGCTTCAGGTGGACGGCGCTGACGCGCAGCCCGCCGCGCCGGCGGCTCTCCTCTAGCACTCCCTCGGTGATGCTCAGGGCGATGGAGAGTTCGTGCATCAGCAGATCCTCGGCAGCTGTTCTCCGGGCAGCACGTCCACGATGCGCGTGCCCCCGATCTCCGTCTTCATGAGCACCATGCCCGGGTGCTCGGCGGTCACTTCGCCGATGATGCGCGCTTCGCGTCCCAGCGGGTGCTGCCGCATGCACGCTACCATCTGGTCCGCGACCTCGGCCGGCACCACCGCCACCAGCTTGCCCTCGTTGGCCACGTACAGCGGGTCCAGCCCCAAAAGGGCGCACGCGCCTCCGACGGTCTCGCCGATGGGGATCTCCAGCTCGCGGATGTTCATGCCGGCGCGCGACCGCCCCGCGATCTCGTTCAGCGTGGTGGCCAGTCCGCCGCGAGTGGGGTCGCGCATGGCGTGGATCTCGCAGCTCACCTCCAGCATGGCTTCCACCAGCCCGTGGAGCGGCGCGGTGTCGCTCTCGATCACGCCTTCGAACTCCAGCTCCTCGCGGCAGGCCATGACCGCGATGCCGTGGTCCCCGATGCTGCCGCTGAGGATGATCCGGTCGCCGGGACGCGCGTTGGCGGCAGAGACGTCCACCGGGCGCTCGATCACGCCGATACCGGTGGTGGTGATGAACAGCTTGTCGCCCTTGCCCCGGTCCACCACCTTGGTGTCTCCGGTCACCACTTGGACGCCCGCGGCGCCGGCTGCCCTCCGCATCGAAGCCACAATGCGCTGCAGTTCTTCGATCGCCAGCCCCTCTTCCAGGATGAACGACGCCGAGAGGTACAGGGGCCGCGCCCCGCTCATCGCCAAGTCGTTGACGGTTCCGTTGACCGCCAGGTCACCGATGTCGCCGCCGGGGAAGAAGATGGGGGTGACGACGAACGCGTCCGTAGTGAACGCCAGCCGCCCGCCGTTCAGGCTGAGCACCGCCTGGTCGTCCAGCCGATCGAGAGTGGGATTGCTGAACGCCGGCAGGAAGACGCGTTCGATCAGCTCCGCGCTCAGGCGACCGCCGCTGCCGTGTCCCAGCACGATCTGCTTGCGCTCGCCGATGGGCAGGGCGCAGGCCGCGGCCAGCAACGCGCCGCCCGCATCGGTCTTGTCCTTGACGCTCACCGCTTCCCTCCCGCCGCGACCCGCCCCTGCGGCAGATGGCGTCCATAGCTGTAGTAGGCGGCGCACGCTCCCTCGGCCGACACCATCGTGGCTCCCAGCGGGTGCTCCGGAGAACACTCGCGCCCGAACGCCGGACAGTCGTGCGGCTTCCGGATGCCTTGCAGGATCGCGCCGGCGATGCACGCGGCCGGCTCCTCGGTGGCGATGTCGCTGACCTCGAAGACATGCTCCGCGTCGTGCGCGCGGAACTCCGGCCGCAGGCGCAGCCCGCTCTCCGGGATCCCGCCCACGCCGCGCCACTTGCGGTCGCACACCTCGAAGACGTTGTGCACCAGTTCTTGCGCCGCCCGGTTGCCGCCGCGGTCGAGCGCACGGGCGTACTGGTTCTCGACCTCGGCGCGCCCCTCTTCCAGCTGCTTCACCAGCATCAGCACGCCCTGCAGGATGTCCAGCGGCTCGAACCCGGCCACCACGATCGGCACCTTGTAGCGCGCGCTCACCGCTTCGTAATCCTTGTATCCGACCACGGCGCAGACGTGCCCCGGCCCCAGGAAGCCCTGCACGCGGTTGCGCGGCGACTGCAGCACCGCCGCCAGCGCCGGCGGCACCAGCACCTGCGACACCAGCATGGACACGTTCCCGAGCCCCAGCCGCTTCGCCTGCCACACCAGCATGCCGTTGGCCGGCGCGGTGGTCTCGAAGCCGACGGCGAAGAACACCACCTTCTTATCGGGATTGCTCTTGGCAATACGCAGGCAGTCCAGGGGCGAGTACACCACCCGCACGTCGCCGCCCTGGCTCCTGATGGTGAAGAGGTCCGCCGAAGTACCCGGCACCCGCAGCATGTCTCCGAAAGAGCAGAAGATGACGTCCGGCCGGCGGGCGATGGCGTGCGCCTTGTCGATCATCTCCAGCGGGGTCACGCAGACCGGGCATCCCGGCCCGTGGACCAGCTCGACTCCTTCGGGAAGCAGGTGATCGATGCCGTGCTTGACGATGGAATGCGTCTGCCCGCCGCACACCTCCATGATCACCCAGGGACGCGTCTGCACCCGGCGGATCTCCGCCGCCACGGCGGCGGCCAGCTCCGGGTCGCGGTATTCGTCGATGTACTTCACGCGCCCTCCTTGGCCTCGGAGGCATCGCCGAGTTCCACCAGCTCGCCCATCTCCTTCAGCAGCTCGTAGGTGCGCTCCGCTTCCTCTGCGTCCACCTTGCTGATGGCGAAGCCCACGTGCACCAGGAGGTACTCGCCCACCCGGACCTCGGGCACATACTCCAGGCAGGCCTCGCGCATAATGCCGCCGAACTGCACCTTGCCCATCCGCATTCCGCTCTTCTCATACTGCTCGACCAGCTTGCCGGGGATGGCCAGACACATGGCGTCAACTCCTCTTCAGGATCTGGTTGGCGATCACTGCTTGTCCGAGCGCCAGGCCGCCGTCGTTGGGCGGGACCTGCGCATGCAGCAGGACTTCGAAGCCGGCCCGCCGCAGTCTCGGCACCGTTTTCCGCAACAGCGTAAAGTTCTGGAACGTCCCCCCCGAGAGCGCCACCCGGCGCAGTCCGCAGTCGGCGGAGATGCGCACGCAGACGTCCTCGATCATCGCCGCCAGGGTATTGTGGAACCGCGCCGATATCTCCCCGGTTTGGCGTCCGCGCTGCACGTCGCGCACGATCTCCGCCACCGCCGGCCGCAGGTCCACTGCGAGCGCCTGGGAGCCGCGCGCGACCTCAAAACCGTACTGCCCGTCAACGGTGGGATCGGCGGCCATCTCCAGCTCGATCGCCGCCTGGCCCTCGAAGTTCACCTCGTGCCGCAGCCCGGCGATCGAGGCCACCGCGTCGTACAGCCGCCCGCAAGATGACGTCATGACCGTGTTGGTCCGGCTTCGCAGCATCTTGTCCACGATGACGATGTGCTTCTCCGGGACCTGGCGGAAGAGCGGCAGGTTGGAGGGCAGCGCGCCGCAGGTCTCGTGCAGGTAGCTGAGGGCCACGCGCCAGGGCTGGCGGATGGCGGCGTCGCCTCCCGGCAGCGGCACGTAGCGCAGGTGCGCCCGGCGCTCGAACCCCGCAAAGTCCGCCACCAGGAACTCGCCGCCCCAGATCTGCCCGTCGGTGCCATAGCCGGTGCCGTCGAAGGAGACGCCGATCACCTTGTCGTGCACGCCGTTCTCCGCCATGCACGCCGCCACGTGCGCGTGATGGTGCTGCACGCCGACCCGGGGCAGCTCCAGTCCCAGCGCGTATCTCGAGCTCAGGTATCCGGGGTGCAAGTCGTAGGCCACCGCCCGCGGCGTCACCCGGTACAGCCGCGTCAGGTTCGCCAGCGTCTCCTCGAAGAAACGCAGGGTCTCGTAGTTCTCCAGGTCGCCGATGTGCTGGCTGAGGATGGCGTAGCGGTCCTTGGTCAGGCAGAAGGTGTTCTTCAGCTCGCCGCCGACCGCCAGCAGCTCGGTCATGGGAAAGCGCAGGTCGATGGGGGTGGGCACGTAGCCGCGCGAGCGCCGCAGCAGTCGCTCCTTCTCCTCGAAGACGCGCGCGACGGAGTCGTCGGTCCGCATGTAGATGCCGCGGTTGTGGTAGGCAAAGCGGTCGGCGATGTCGCCCAGCCTCTCCGCCGCCTCTTCATTGCTGGTGACGATCGGCTCCTCGCTGATGTTCCCGCTGGTCATCACCAGCGCCGTGAACTCCGGCGGCTGGTCCGGCGAGTCGCCGAAGAGCAGGAAATGCAGCGGCGTGTACGGGAGCATCACCCCCAGGGTGCGGTTCCCCGGCGCCACCTCGAGCGAGACCGCGCTTCCCGGCTTCCTGGGAAGGATGACGATCGGCCTTCGGATCCCGCTCAGCAGCGCGCGCTCGACCTCGTTCACTTCGCAGTACAGCTGTACCGACTCGACGCCGCGTGACATCAGGGCGAAGGGCTTGTCGCTGCGCCGTTTGCGGCGCCGCAGCTCGCGGACCGCCGCGTCATTGGTGGCGTCACAGGCCAGGTGAAAACCGCCCAGCCCCTTGAGCGCGACGATCTTCCCCTCCCGCAGCTCCCGCCGCAGCGCGCGGATCACCTCGAGCGACGTGCCGGGCGGATACGCCACGGCGGCCTGACCACGCCCGGCCAGCGCCAGCGACGGCCCGCACCGCGGGCATGCGTTGGGCTGCGCGTGGAAGCGCCGGTCGCCGGGATCGTCGTACTCCGCCTGGCACTCCGGACACATGCGGAAGGGCGCCATGGTGGTCGCCGGCCGGTCGTAAGGGATGTCCTGGATGATGGTGTAGCGGGGGCCGCAGTTGGTGCAGTTGGTGAAGGGGTAGGCGAAGCGCCGGTTCGCCGGATCGGTGAAATCGCGCCAGCACTCGGGGCAGGTGGCGACGTCGGGCGAGACCAGCACGAATTCGCCCGCGCGCGCGACGCTCTCGCGGATCACGAACCCCGTGGCCCGCTCCGGCTCCGCCTCGGTGACGGAGAACTCCTCGATCCGGGCCAGCGGTGGCGGGCTCTTCACCAGGCGCTCCACGAAGCGCTCCAGTGCCTCTTCCCCGCCCTCCACTTCCACGTAGACCCCGGAGGACGAGTTCAGCACCCAGCCCGCCAGGCCCAGCGACTTTGCCAGGTTGTAGACGAACGGCCGAAAGCCGACGCCCTGCACCACGCCGCGGACAAAGACGCGCTTGCGCTGTACTGCGTGCTGGGAGGCAGTCCCCATAAGCGAAGCACTCAGAGCTTACGGCCTGGGCTGCCGGGACGGAGTGAGTACAATCACCAGTGGCTGTGATGTTGGTCACACCGCGGGCGAACGTGGGAGCGCGGCTGCACCTGGTCGCCCGCGGCTGTTAGATCCGGCCCAAGGCCTTTAGCACCTTCTCCGGAGTGATCGGCAGGTGGCGGATGCGGACTCCGATCGCGTTGTAAACCGCATTGGCGATGGCCGGCGCGGGAACGATCACGCACGGTTCCGCCAGCGACTTGGCGCCGAAGGGGCCCGTAGGCTCGTTCGATTCCACGAAGATGCTCTTGATCTCGCGTGGCATCTCCATGGCGGTCGGCATCTTGTAGCTGAGGAAGTCGGCGGCCAGGCAGGCGCCGCTATGCTCGTCGAAGGCGAGGTCCTCCATCAGCGCGTACCCCATGCCCTGCTGGAATCCGCCCTCTACCTGCCCTTCGGCGCCGGCGGGGTTGATCACCCGGCCGATGTCGTGGGCGAAGACGGCGCGCAGCACCTTCACCTCTCCGGTTTCCGTGTCCACCTCCACCTCGACGAACTGCACGCTGGCCGGCGAGGGGTTGCACGGCGGCGCCATCGACGACGTCCCCATGATGGTCCCCTTCTCCCTCACCGTGGTGCGCTGCATGCCGTCCGGGACCATGACCACGTACGGGCTCTCCGCCTGCTTCACTACTTCGGGGATGGATAGGCCCTTGTCGGGAGCGTCCTTGGGGTGAACGTTGCCCTTGGAGATGGTGAGATCGGTGGCGGGTACGTTCATCATCTTGGCCGCCACTTCGAACAGCTTCTGCTTGGCGTTCGCGGTGGCCGCCTTCACCGCCAGGCCGGCGGAGTAGGTCACGCGGCTGGCGTGCGCGGGCGCGTCGAAGGGGACCGTCTCGGTATCGGCGTAGGTGGTGCGGACCGCGCTCGCCGGCAGGCCCATCTCCTCGGCGGCGATCTGGCTCAGGGTCACGATCTGGCCGCTGCCCAGGTCGACGGTAGCGATGGAGAGGTCCATGGTGCCGTCCACGTTCAGCTTCACGATGGCGCCGGAGTGTTCATAGATGTCGGGAAAACCGACGCATCCGCTCACCCACAGCGGCTGGGTGGCCATGCCGATGCCCCGTTTCTTCGTGCTAGTGCCGGTTCCCGCGGCCGTGCGCGTCTTCCAACCGATTTCCTCCGCGCCGCGCTTCAGGCACTCTTCGAAAGCGTAGGTGTCCAGCTTGAACTCGCGGTCGAAGGGATGCGGATCGCCCTGGTGGTGCGCGTTCTTGCGGCGGAACTCGATGGGATCGAGTTTCAGCGACTCGCAGATCTCGTCGATCTGCGACTCCACGGCGAAGGCCGCCTGCGGGCAGCCGTAGCCGCGGAATCCGCCTCCGATCATGTGGTTGGTGTAGACCACCTTCCCTTCCCACTTGGAGTTGGGACAGCGATAGGGCAGCAGGAAACCATAGAGGCCGTGCACCATCACCACGACCGCTCCGTGGGTGGCATGCGACCCGGTGTCCAGCACGCTGCTGGCGTAACGGGCGGTGAAGGTGCCGTCCTTCTTCACCCCGGTCTTGAGCGTGACCTTCACCGGGTTGCGGGCCGTGCTGATGAAGTCCTCGTAGCGCGTCTGCTCGATGCGGACCGGGCGGCCGGCCTTGCGGCTGAGCAGCGCGGCCGCAGGTTCGATGAAGCCGATGTCCAGCTTGCCTCCGAAGCCGCCGCCGATGTACTCCGGCTTGACCACCCGCACCTGGCTGATGGGCACGCCCAGGCAGTAGGCCAGCTTCTCCCGCAACCCGAAGATGTGCTGCGTCGAGGCCCAGATGGTGATCTTGCCGGCGTGGTCGGTGTCCACCACGCACACCCGCGGCTCCATGTAGCAGGTGTGGACGCGCTGCGTCTGGTAGGTGTTCTCGAAGACGTGGTCGGCCTCGGCGAATCCTTTCTCCACGTCGCCGAAGGCGAACGAGGGCGCCATGGCGATGTTGTGGGGCGCGCTCTCGTAGAGCTGCGGCGCCCCGGGCTTCACTGTCTCCTCGGGATCGAAGATGGCGGGCAGGACTTCGTAATCCACGTGGATAAGGTCCAGGGCCTCCTCCGCGATCTCAACGCTGGTGGCGGCGACGGCCGCCACCGGCTCGCCCGCGAAGCGCGGATGGTCGGTAAGGATCAGCAGGTCGGAGATCATGCCCGCCGACTGGCTAGGCGCGAAGTACACCGGGTGGAATTTGATCCGCGGAACGTCGGCCGGAGTGAGGATGGCCTTCACTCCGGGAAGCCGCGCCGCCTTCGAGGTGTCGATGTGGCGCACGCGCGCGTGCGGGTACGGACAGCGCAGCAGCTTGCCGTGCAGCATGCCGGGCAACCGGACGTTGACCGGGTAGCCGCGGCCGCCCGTGACCTTGTCGTACGCGTCCGGCCGGGGGACGCTCTTGCCGATGGCCGTGGTCTCCGCCATGTCTCGACTCCTTCAGCGCGCCGCGCCGGCGGCGCGGATCGCCTCCACGATCTTCTGGTACCCGGTACAGCGGCACAGGTTGCCGGAGATCCCCTCCCGCGCCTGCTGGTCGCTGGGATGGGGCGTGTGGGCCAGCAGCTCCTTCGCCGACAGGATCATGCCGCAGGTGCAGTAGCCGCACTGCACCGCGCCCGCGTCCACGAACGCCTGCTGTAGCGGGTCGAGGCCGCCGTTGCCCAGACCCTCGATGCTGGTGATCTGCTTGCCTTCGGCGGTCGCGGCAAAGATCATGCAGGAGTACACCGCGCGGCCGTCCAGCAGGACGGTGCAGCAGCCGCAGCCGCCGCCGTCGCAGCCGCGCTTGGCGCCCAGCAGTCCCAGTTCCTCGCGCAGCACGTGCAGCAGCGTGTGGTGGGGTTCCACCGCCACCTCGTGCGGCTCGCCATTCACTTCCAGGCGGATGATGCGCTTCATCGCTTCCCTCCCGCGGTGACCGCGACGCCCAGCCGCTCGAACGCGCGCAGCAGGGCCCGTCCCACGAACACCTGCGCCATGTGAGTGCGGTACGCTGCCGAGGCGCGGTGGTCCGATATGGCGTGCACGTCGAGGGCGATGACGTCGGCCGCCTCGCGCACCAGCGCTACCGTCGGCTTCTGCCCCTTCAGCACGTCCTCGCATGAGATGGAGCGGACCGGCACCTTACCCACTCCGCCGCCCACCACCACGCGCACTTCCGCGCAGCCGCCGCTGGGATCCATGGTGACGCGGGCGGCGGCGTTGATGATGGCCAGGTCGTTGGCGTTCGTCTCCAGCTTGAGGAAGGCGGAGGCGGTGCGCTCCGGCAGGCGCGGCACCCGGATCTCGGTGACGAATTCTCCCGCTTCCAGGGCGTGCTCGAAGTAGTCGAGGAAGAACTTGTGCAGGCTGATGTCGCGGGCGCCCCCCGGCCCCAGCGTCTGCACCGTGCCATCCAGCGCCAGCAGCGCGATGGGCAGGTCGAAGAGCGGATTGGCGCTGGCAACGCAACCTCCCACGGTGGCGACGTT
>CAYTPH010000077.1:2820-10666 GCA_964439635.1 uncultured Terriglobales bacterium | reverse complement strand
CGAACTGCTTGCGCTCCTGGGCGTATTTCACCGCGCATTCCCAGGCGCCGCGGGCCACGCCCAGCATCTGTGCTCCGATGCCGATGCGCCCCTCGTTCAGCGTCTCAATGGCGATCTTGTAGCCCTTGCCCACCTCGCCCAGCACGTTGTCCTTGGGGACCTTGCAGTCCTCCAGGATGAGCTCGCAGGTGGAGCTGGCGCGGATGCCGACCTTGTCTTCCTTCTTGCCGACGGTGAAGCCCGCCATGCCCTTCTCGACGATGAACGCGGTGATGCCCTTATAGCCGGCCGCCGGGTCCACGGTGGCGAACACGATGAAGATGCCCGCCTCCTTGCCGTTGGTGATCCAGAGCTTGCGGCCGTTGAGGACGTAGTCGGAGCCCTTCAGCTCGGCCTTGCAGGTGAGGGCGAAGGCGTCGGAGCCGGAGCCGGCTTCGCTGAGGGCGTAGGCGCCGACGGTGTCGGCGGCCATCTTGGGCAGGTAGCGCTTCTTCTGCTCTTCCGTGGTCCAGCGCAGCAGGGCGTTGTTCACCAGGGTGTTCTGCACGTCCACGATGACCCCGGCGGAGGCGTCCACGCACGACAGCTCCTCCACCGCCAGGATGGCCTCGAAGAAGGTGCCGGCGCCGCCGCCGTACGCTTCGGGGATCTCGATGCCCATCAGCCCCAGCTGGAAGAACTGCTCGATCAGGCTGTGCTCGAAGACCCCCTTCTCGTCCATCTCGCGGGATAGCGGGCGGATCTTCTCTTCGGCGAACTGGCGCACGTTGTCGCGGAAAAGCTGCTCGTCCTCGCTCAGCACCACCAGCGGCGCCGGCGCCATCTCTCGGGTAGCGGTTGCTTCAGGCATATGAAATCCTCAAGGCAAGAATGGCGAAACTGGGGATTCTAGCACTTCAGGAAAGGGGGTTAAGGACAATGTAGCCCGCGCGCCTCGCGCGGGCATACAAAAAGCGCGGCCCGCCGCGCCCTCTAGAAACTCGAGACTGGAAACTCGAAACTATCTTTTCCGGTACACCACCCTCAGCCCCTGGTCGTCGAGGATCTTGCGTATCTGGCTGCGGGCGTGCACCGACCACGGGCCGCTGGTATCCAGCTTCACGTACGCCCGCCAATGGGGCAGGGCGCGGCGCGGCTGCTTCAGCTTCTCGTAGGCCAGCGCCAGGTTGTAGTGGGCGTCGGCATAGGTGGGCGCCAGCGCGATGGCCTGTTTGTAGGCGCGGATGCCCTCGTCCAGCCGCCCGGTCTCGTCGAGCACGTTGCCCAGGTCGAAGTAGGCGAGGGCGTAGCGGGGGTCCACCTCCACCGCCTTGCGGTAGTGGCGCTCGGCCTCGGTGTAATTCTGACGGTTGTAGTAGAGCGTCCCCAGGTTGATGTGTGCCGCGGCGTGTCCGGGTTCCATCTCCAGGACCTTCTGGTAAGCCTCGATGGCCTCCAGTTGCGCCGCCGGGTCCTCCTCCAGGGCGATGCCCTTGGCGAACCACTCCGCCGCGGTCTCCGCCATCCGCATCGGCTTCACCTTGGCCGGCTGCACCAGGACTTCTCGCGGGTCGAAGTCCATCACGAACTGCCCCGACATCGGCTCCACCACGGTGCCATGGTGGCGGAAGGCCACGCGGGTGCCGGTGGAGAACGTGCCCGCTTCCACCAGCGGGTTCTCCATGCCGCTCACCGCCTTCTGCATGGCCATCAGCGACTCGCGGATCACCGCCGGCCGCACCTTCTTGGCGCGCAGGTCGCGCAGCTTCTTCAGTTGCAGGAGTTCGAAGAAGGAATAGTGCTCGGCGGGGGCGATCAGGCCGGATTTCTCCCAGCCCGACAGCTGTCGTGCAGTGATGCGAAGGATCCTGAGAACGTCCGATCGTCCGTATCGGTTCACTTGGTCGTGGGTGGTACCACAGCTTGCCGCATTATGGGGAACCTGGCTTGTGGATAGCAAGCTCAAAATCGCTGCACCCCGTTGTGTGCACGATACTTAGCTCTTCGCCTGAACGGCGGTTCAGGGTCTTCTTGGAGCCATCCCGAGCGACCGGGGTCCCCGTCGCGCCCGCTTTTGGCGCGATGGGGTGGAGGAGCGAGAGAGCCCTACAGAGGCGATCCCTCGCGATGTTTCCCATCGATTGGCTGTAAATGGTGCGGCTCCGCAGGGGACAGTGAGAGAAAGTCCCGAAGGGACAACGGCCGTGCAGCCCGGCACGAAAGTGCCGGGAACGTGGGCGTGTTCCGTGCGGAATCGCTTCATCGACGATCGCATTTCGTCTTGTGCGCACACGCGCACACCCTCCCGCCGCTCTCGCTCCCTTCGCCGCTGCGCGGCTGGTTGTTGTCTGGTGTGTTGCCTTACTTCTGCCGCGTAGCGGCAGAATGGAAATAGCCCAGCGCTTCAGCGCTGGGTGATCGGAAGGGAGCCACCAAGTCCCCCAGGGAACGGCTGAAAACCGGCGGGCCGGCCTGTGCTTTACGCAACCTGAGCCTCACGATTAAAATCGAATCATCACGCCGGGCCGACGTAGCTCAGTTGGTAGAGCAGTCGATTCGTAATCGACAGGTCATCGGTTCAAGTCCGATCGTCGGCTCCACGCCATTCTCCCCGTCCGGCTCTCTTACATCGCGCACGGAAACGAAAAGGCCGCCCGGCAACTGGGCGGCCTTTTCTTTAGGGAGAATAGTTCCAACGGTGGCGACCATCAGAACTCTTCGATGGCGAAATCTTATGAGCGGGGCAAATCGGGTGTCAAGGAATTTTTCGTAATTAAATGCCTTTGTTTTCAATGGGTTACATTCTGAGGCAATTTTCCGCAAAAGCGCTCGCCGGGGCCCCTGCAACCTCCAGATTGGCAGCTAAATCGGCCAGAATCAAAGACTTACATCTTCAGTCCCGCAGATTCAGGCGGATGATCTCCACCTCGTCCGGCCGGTCGAAGACCCGCTGGGGGAACAATCGCTTCATCAGCAGGCGGAAGCCGCCGAACATGAGACCGAAGACGAGAGCGAACAGGAAGATGATGCCGATGAGCATGAACGCCGCGATCACCAGGTTCCCGATGTTGTCGCGTTTGCCCAGGCCGGTGGCTTCGCTCCAGGTGACTTCGGCGTCGTAATTCACCGCCGCCAGCAGCGACTTGGCTTCGTCGGCGCTGATAGCGCCGGTGGTCACCGCCACGATGGGGCCGGTGCGCCGCGCCGCGATGCTCTCGGCGCCCGCTTGCGCGGCCGCGTAGGCTTCGATGGCGCGCAAACGCTCCGCGGCGATCTGCGGCGTGGGGTACGAGATCAGCGTGAGCGAGGCCGTGCCGCGCGAGCTCCCGTACTGCCCCAGCACCACCTCGGCGCTGCGCCCGAAGTCGATCAGGTCCGCCGGCAAGCTCCCTCCCGCCGCCTGCAGGCCCGCCGCTCCCAGCACGTACTTGGCGGAATGCTTCACGTAGGCCTGCTGCGGCAGGTAGGTGGGCAAGGTAGGGAGCTTCAGAACATCCCCCGAACCCACCGGCAGCAGCTGCGCCAGCTCGCGCAGCTCGGCGGCCGACATCGCTGTTACCCGGTCCAGGACCACATCGGCCAGGATGTTGCCGCGGTAGAACAGGATGTGCTCGTTGGCGCTGGCCCCCTGGTCGCCGATCTTCTCCGCCAGCATGCCCAGCCGCTTGTAAAGGGTGAAGGCGCCGTACGCGCCGCTGGCGTCGTGAAAGCGAGCTGCCTTCACCGTCATCTTGCGGTCTGACTTGGTGTAAACGGCTCTCTCGAACTGCTGGAAGCCGTATTCGTGGAGGGCGGTGGCATATGCGACATCGGCTTTCGCCGGGTCGCTGTCGCCCGTACGCGCTTCCTGGATCTCCCAGCCACCGAATTGCTGGGGCAGCAGGCGAGCGGGTTCCTTGGGCGACTGCGCCGCGCACAGCGTGGCCAGCAACCCAGCCAGCAAGATGAGGACAGCTCGTTTCATCACTGTGTCAATTGTACCCGCGCGGAGCGTACCTCCGCCCGGGCCCCGCTGATTAGACACCGCCCGGTCTGCACGAGATTCATTGCGCTTCGCCTTCGTCGAAGGTGTGGGTGGCCCGGCCGCGGCGTTACTGGCCGGCTTCCTTGGCCTGCTTCTGCGCCACCTTCACGCCGCTGAGCCCGCCCACGTACTTGGCCATGCCTTTGTAGATGGCTTCGGCGACCTTCTGGCGGTACTCCGGGGTGGACAGGCGGCGTTCGTCCTGCGGGTTCGACAGGAAGGAGATCTCCGCCAGGATGGAGGGCATGTTGGCCCCGATGAGCACGATGAACGGGGCCTTCTTCACCCCGCGGTCGCGCAGCCCGCGGTTGCGCACCGACAGGCCGGAGTGCAGCGCCTTCTGCACCTCGCCCGCGAACTCCCGCGACTCCTCGATCTTCTCATTGATGGTGATCTTCTTCACCAGGTCCTGGAGCTCGTGGATGGACTTGTCGGAGACCGAGTTCTCGCGCGCCGCCACCTCCAGCGCGTCCGCCGAGGAGGTGAAGTTCAGATAGTAGGTCTCGATGCCGCGCGCCCCCGGGTCGCTGGAGGAGTTGGCGTGGATGGAGATGAACAGGTCGGCCTCTTCCTTGTTGGCGACCGCCGTGCGCGTCTCCAGGGGCACGAAGGTGTCGTCCTCGCGGGTGAGCACCACCTCGGCGCCCATGCGGTTCTCCAGCAGCTTGCGCAGGCGCAGGCCGACGTCCAGCACCAGGTCCTTCTCCATCAGGCCGGTGGGTCCGATGGTCCCGGTGTCGTGCCCGCCATGGCCGGCGTCCACCACGATGCGCCCGATCTTGAGCCCCAGCGCCCGGATCAGCGAGCGGTCGCCGTTGGAGCCGGGCTGCGCCGTCCGCGCGTTGGGATCGGCGGCGATGATCTTGTCCTTCTTGCCTTTGCCTTTCTTGGCTCGGGGCGTCACCACCTCCACCGTGGGCTCGCTGGTCGGTTTGGTGGTGGCCTTCAGCTCCGGCTCTCTGCTGGTCCCCTGGGCCGCCTCCGCCGCCTTGTCCTTGCCCTTCTCCGCGGACTCGGCGCTTGGTTTCTCTGCGACCTCTGCGGTTAAAGCCTTTTGTCTCTTCGTCTCAGGTGTCGGTTTTGCAGGTTCCGGTTTCTTCGCCTCCGCCTTGGCCACCGGCTGCTTGCCGTGGATGTCGACCACCAGCCGGTAGGGATTGGGCAGCAGGAAGGCCGAGTACTCGCTGACTCCGTCTACCTCCAGCACCACCCGGGCGCGCCCCCGCTGGTATTGGGCCACCCGCACCTTCTTCAGCAGCCCGTCCTCGACGTCGAAAGTCTTGCCCACCAGCTCGGAGGCCAGCTTGGTGTCGTGCAGGTCGAAGAAGATACGGTCGGGGTCGGCGATGCGCCCCGCCTCGTACTTCACCTCCTGCTCCAGGTCGATGGCCACGCGCGTGTAGTCCGGCGTGGACCAGTGTCGGACTCCGGTCACCAGTGGCAGCTTGCCCGACTTCGCCACCTGCGGCGCTTCCGCCTTCTCCGGCTTGCGGGAGGGATTGGCGATCTCCTCCAGCGCTTCCTTCGCCTGCTTCGCGAGGGCATGCCCCGGATACTGCTTCAGGAACTCCTCGAAGGTGGCCTTGGCCTGCTCGGGCTGGTTCAGGTCATCCAGGTAGATCTGCCCGACGGTGAACAGCGCCTCCCAGCGATAGCGGCTGCCGGGATACTCCTTGCGCAGGAATTCGTACTGCCCGATGGCCTCGCGGAAGGCCTTCTCATCCTTGAAGGCGCGGCCGGACTCCAGCAGCAGCTCGGCCACCGCGGTCACCGCCTCGTGGGCTTTCGGTGAGATGGGAGAGAGTCGGTAGACCTTGCGGTACGCCTCGATCGCCTGGTGGTAGTCGCGGCGGGTGCGCTCCGCCACGGGACGGCCGGTGAGGGCCTCGCGCAGCTTCTCGGCGGTCTCGAATTGCGCCCTGGCCAGTTGCTTGCGTCGGGTGTGGCTGACGGCCGCGTCCGCCGGGACGCAGCTCACGGCAAGCACCACCGCCGCCACCAGCAGGCGGGAAAGGGCGCGAGTTGGTCGCAGAATCACCTGTTACGCGTTGAATCGCCAGCCGTTCAACACGACCTACCACAAACCTGTGTGGCCGCGGGTCTCCGACCCGCGGCAGCCGAGCGCTGCTCGGCTAGTCCGTATTACTGAACGTCAGCGTCCCGTTCTCGTTCCTGTAAACCCGGATGGGCGCCGAAGTTCCGCTCACCGTCCCATTCCCGTTGTACAGACCCTTCACTTTGCGGACGTAGTCCCGGGTCTCGCGGTAGGGAGGCACGCCGCCGTGGCGCTGCACCGCGCCGCCGCCGGCGTTGTAGGCCGCCGCCGCCAGTTCCACGTTGCCGCCGTAGTTGTCCAGCAGCCCTTTCAGGTGACGCACGCCCGCGTCCACGTTCTGCTGCGGGTCGAACGGGTTGGCCACGTTCAGCCCGCGCGCCGTGGCGGGCATCAGCTGCATCAGCCCCATCGCGCCTTTGCGCGACACCGCCGCGGGATTGAAATTCGATTCCACCTTGATGATGGCCCGCACCAGGTTGGCATCCACGGCGTGCCGCGAGGCTGCGTCCGCAATGATCTTGTCCAGTTCCGCCGAGGTGATCGCCCGGCGGCCGATGATCTCGCGGTTGTCGGGGCTGGCATCGCCCTGCAGCTGGGCCTCGGCCGCGGGCACCGACGACAGGTAGCGCCGCACATCGGCGGCGGCGTAGCGGGCGGCGCGCATGGCCGAGGGCGTAGGCGGCGGCACCGCCACCCAGCGCCGCTGCTGCCGGCTCCAGTACACCAGCACGCTGGAGCGGCGCGGTTTTGCCTTGCTCACCGGGAGGGGCGCCGCATCCACGTAGATCTTCCGCCCGTTCTCTTCCACGGCGGAGATCTGCGCCGGCGCCGGCGTCAGGAACGCGCCTGCCATCAGGACAACGATCGGGGTGGTCCGTGCTCTCATGTCTCTCCACGGCGCGGCGGGGTACACCCGGGCCGCACCATCACCTGCCCCAAACCTGACGGAGACATTTCGTCCAGAGTGGCTGGAGTATAGCCTGCAACTCTCCCGCTTTCAATCGGTTAGTGGTGGGGAATCGTAGGAGTGAACAGGTATAAGCACCGGCAAAATACAGATGAATTCCGAAGATAGCCGGCGATTTCGGACAATGCTCACTTTCGGCCCTGTCCCTTTGCCGCTCCCGGCCGGCGACTCGCTATACTGAACCCGATGTCCTCGTCTCCCACGCCTGCTCCCGGTGAGATGCTGCGCGGCTTCTGGTATCCGGCGGCGCGCTCGAGCGCCGTCGACCGCAAACCGTCGAAAGCCATGCTCCTGGGAATCCCGCTGGCGCTGGGAAGGGACGCGCAGGGCAAGCCCTTCGCCGTCCGCGACGCCTGCCCGCACCGCGGCATGCCGCTTACCGCGGGCTGGTTCGACGGCTGTCACCTGGAGTGCTCCTATCACGGCTGGAAATTCGAACCTCACAGCGGCCAGTGCACGGAGATCCCCTCGCTGACCCCGGACTCCCGCCTGGACGTCTCCAAGATCTTCGCCGACGCCTACCCGGCGGCCGAGCAGGACGGCCACGTCTGGGTCTTCGTCCCCGAGCGCGGCACCGAGGCCAGGCCGGAAACCGGACCACCGGAAGTGCCGAAGTTCAGCGACCGCTATCGCATGGCCTGGCTCTCCGCCGACCTGCCCTGCAACGTGGACCACGGCATCATCGGCCTGATGGACCCGGCGCACGGGCCCTTCGTGCACCAGGCGTGGTGGTGGCGCAGCCGGCACAGCATCCACGAGAAGCAGAAGGTCTTCGAGCCCATCCCGCACGGCTTCCGCATGCGGGCGCACACCCCATCGA
>CAYTPH010000077.1:0-2810 GCA_964439635.1 uncultured Terriglobales bacterium | reverse complement strand
TGACCGTGGACCCGCTCCGCCAGGCCAGGCCGGCATCGAAGAACAGCGCGCCCTACAAGCTGCTGCGGCTCTATGCCGACGCCGACTCCATCACCACCACCATCGACTTCGTGCTGCCCAACCTGCGTTACGAGCAGATCCGCGCCGGCAAGTACTGGTTCAGCAGCCTGACCACGGTCACGCCCGTCGAGCCCAACCGCAGCCGCATCGACGTGCGCGCCGCCTGGAACCTGTTCCGCGGCGTGCCCCTGATGACGCCCCTCATGAAGTTCTTCGGCCAGCGCTTCATGCTGCAGGACAAGCGCACCATGGAGACGCAGGCGGAGGGGCTGAAGCACGATCCTTCGCTCATGCTGATCGACGATGCCGACCGCCCGGCGAAGTGGTATTTCGCGCTGAAGGCGGCGCTGCTGGAATCCCGCCGCAGCGGCCAGCCGGCGAAACATCCGATGGACGGGCCAGTCACGCTGCGCTGGCGAAGCTAATCCGACACCAGCCAATCCAGCGCTTCTTCGCGCGTGGCGAATGAGGGGAACTCGCGGGTCGAAAAAGTCATGATGGCCTTGCGGTGCTGCTCTTTCTGCTCGTCCACTCCCACCATGGCGGCGCGGCGCACGTGCGGCTTGTCCACCACCGCCACCTCCTTCATGCGGGTGAGGGCGGCCCGGTCGATGCGGGCGCCGGTGAAGTCGCTGAGGGTCAATACCGAGTGCGGAGGCTGGGCGGTGATGACGCGCTGGACCAGCGTGTAGTTCTCGATCACCTGCCGGGAGGTGCAGTGGGAGGAATCGATCACCAGCACCTGCTTTCCCTTGTGCTCGATGAACTGGACCCGGTCCTTGGGATCGCGGTGCGGCACGTGAGTCTTCTTGTGTGCGAACGAGTGGCTCATGGGGACCTCCGGGCGCGGCCAGGCGCCGGTTCCTCGGCGTGCGGGAAACACCCCCAAAAAGTGTGCGGAAGGGTACACCGCAACAGGGTGGAAGTCTAGCGATGCAGGTTTACTTCAAAAGAGCTTCGACGACCGCGGGCGCTTCATTGAGCGCCGCGTCGAGGGCGGCGGGGTCCTTGCCGCCGGCTTCGGCCATGTCGGGACGTCCGCCGCCGGAGCCGCCTACTTTCTGCGCGATGGGGCCGATGACCTTGCCCGCCGGCACGCGCGCGGTCAGGTCCTGGGTGACGCCCACGATGAGCGCGACTTTGCCGTCGGCGACGGAGCCCAGCACGACCACGCCGGAGCCGAGCTTGTTGCGCAGGTTGTCCACCAGGGTGCGCATCTGGTTGCGCTCCACGTTCTCCACGCGTTGGGCGAGGACTTTGATGCCCTGGACGACCTTCACGTCCTTGTCCACCGCCGAGAGCGCTGAGGAGGCGGACTTCATGCGGGCCTGCTCGAGTTCCTTGCTCAGCCGCTTGATCTCTGCTTCCCGGCGGTCGAGCTCGGCGCGCAGAGCGTCGGCAGGGTTATCCTCGTGGCTGCGCACCAGCCCTGCCACGACACCCTCAAGCTCATGGTCTTTGCGGAAGTGGCGCAGCGAGCCTTCGCCGGTGACGGCCTCCAGGCGGCGAGTGCCGGAGCTGACGCTCTCCTCGCGCAGCACCTTCACCAGGCCGATCTCGCCGGTCTGGGCGGTGTGGGTGCCGCCGCAGAGCTCGGTGGAGAAATCGCCGATCTTGATGACGCGCACCTGGTCGCCGTACTTCTCGCCGAAGAGGGCCATGGCCTTGTATTCGTTGACGGCCACGTCGATGGGGACGTTCTCGATGACCTCGATGCGCTCGTTCTTGAGAACTTCCTTGTTGACCAGGTCCTCGATGTCCTGCAGCTCCTCGTCGGCGACGGAGGTGAAGTGGGAGAAATCGAAGCGCAGGTGCGAGGGCGCGACCAGGGAGCCCGCCTGCTTGACGTGCTTGCCCAGGGTCTCGCGCAGGGCGGCGTGCAGCAGGTGAGTGGCAGTGTGGTTGCGCATGGTGGCCAGGCGGACGTCGCGGTTGACCACGCCGTCCACGCGGTCGCCGACGGCGATGCGCTGGCGCGCCACGACTTCGTGGGCGCGGACACCCTGCACCGGCGCGTAGCAGCCCTTGACGTCGGCGACGATGAGGCTGCGCGCATCGTCGTAGAGCCACCCGGTGTCGCCGACCTGGCCGCCGGATTCGGCATAGAAAGGTGTGTGATCGAGGACGATCTCGCCCTCGTCGCCGGGATTGAGCTCGCGCACGCCCTCGCCCTTGCGGACAATGGCCAGCACCGCGCAGGAATCGGAGTCGGTGCGGGTGTAGCCCTCGAAGGTCGTAGGCTTCAGTTCGCGGAACACGGGCGAGGCAGTACCCTTGGCCGTGGCTTTCCACGAGGCCTTGGCGCGTTCACGCTGCTCCTGCAGGGCATCGTTGAAGCCTTCACGATCAAAGAGAATCCCAGAGTCTCGGCACGCATCTTCGATGAAGTCTAGACCGAGGCCGTAAGTGTCGTACAGACGGAAAGCCTTGTCTCCAGCGAGAACCCGCCCTCGCTCGCGCACGCTCCTCAAGTCGTCGTTGCTGGTCGGGCCAGAAACCTTCTCCAAGAAAGCTCGCAACTGCTCATCGGATGTGCTCGCAAGCCACTCGCGAGCCTCTTCGACGTAGTCTTCTAGGCGTTCGAGGCCCTCACTCACGGTGTGGGCGAAGCGAGTCTCTTCGGCTTGCACGGCCTTCGCAACCTGGTCTGCTGAGTCGGCCAGCTCTGGGTAGGCGCCTTTCATGAGGTCGCGAACGGCGAAGACCATCTGGAAGAGGAACGGCTTCTTCTGGCCAAGCTTCTGCCCGTG